>JBATKL010000243.1:0-39210 GCA_049669385.1 Candidatus Electrothrix sp.
TTACGCAGGATTGCCTGATGGAGAAAAAAGTCCTCTGCCAGCTCTGCCAAGAACAATGTGATCACGGCGCGATTGTTTTTCCAAAAGGCGGACAGAATGATAGTCCTCCTGAAATCCTGTTGGGAAATTGTACGGGTTGCGGTGCTTGCGCCGCATCGTGCCCGGTTGATGCCATTTCTTTTCAATATATTGATGAGCTACAGATATGAATATTTCCGGTATAGTAGTCCAGGCTTCCCCTGATAACTCAGCAGCAGTTCAGCAAAAATTGACAGAGTTTCCTGGGGTGGAGATCCATGCAGTGAACAAAGAAAAGGGGAGTATCGTTATTACCTTGGAAGACACACCGAGTAATGTGCCTTCTGATATAATGATGGATGTACAGAAAATTCAGGGCGTTCTTGCAGCGTCTCTTATTTATAACTATTGTGATGAATAGTTGTTCCAACTCAAGAAGGAGGAAAGCGTATGAAACTGAATAGGCGCGATTTTATTAAGGCCAATGCCGCGTTGGCTGCCGCCGCAGTCGTGGGAGCGCAGCTTCCAGCAGCTGAAAAGGTCTCAGCCGCTGAGGGCGATAGCGGTATCAGATGGGATAAGGCACCTTGTCGTTTCTGCGGAACTGGCTGTAGTGTGTTGGTCGGAACCAAGAACGGGAAGATCGTGGCGACCCAGGGTGACCCTGATGCCCCGGTGAACAGAGGGCTGAACTGTATCAAGGGTTATTTCCTGACCAAGATCATGTACGGCAAGGACCGTCTCACCAAGCCGCTGCTGCGCAAGAAAAACGGCAAGTACGACAAGAACGGCGAGTTCACCCCGGTCTCCTGGGATGAAGCTTTTGCGATCATGGCAGAAAAGTTTAAGGAGGCGATTAAGAAAAACGGGCCGACCACGGTGGGCATGTTCGGTTCTGGCCAATGGCAGGTCTGGGAGGGCTATGCAGCGGCAAAGCTGTTCAAGGCCGGTTTTTTATCGAATAATCTTGACCCCAATGCCCGTCATTGCATGGCTTCGGCTGTTGCCGGTTTTATGCGCACCTTCGGGATTGACGAGCCCATGGGCTGCTATGACGATTTGGAGCATGCAGATGCCTTTGTTCTCTGGGGATCGAACATGGCAGAGAATCATCCCATTCTCTGGTCACGGCTTACCAACCGCCGTTTGACAGCGAGCCATGTCAAAGTGGCTGTCCTGTCCACCTATGCGAATCGCTGTTTTGATTTGGCTGATCTTCCTCTGGTGTTTCATCCGCAAACCGACTTGGTTATCCTGAATTATATTGCCAACTATATTATTCAGAATGACAAGGTGAATAAAGACTTTGTGGGGAAACATGTCAACTTCCGTATCGGCAATACAGATATCGGTTATGGCCTGCGTCCGGAAGATCCCAGGGAAAAAAATGCTGTCAATGCCAAGGATGCGGGTGGCTCCAAGGAGTATAGCTTTGAGGAGTACGCCAAGTTTGTTGCCGAGTACACCCTGGATAAAGCACATGAGATCTCTGGAATAGCGAAAAAAGATTTGGAGGCCTTGGCCGAGTTGTACGCTGACCCCAAACGTAAGGTGGTTTCCTACTGGACCATGGGCTTTAATCAGCATACCCGAGGGAGCTGGGCCAACAACCTGGTCTATAATATTCATCTCTTGACCGGTAAAATTTCCGAGCCGGGTAACGGTCCGTTTTCTTTGACCGGTCAACCTTCAGCCTGCGGTACGGCCCGCGAGGTTGGCACTTTTTCCCATCGTCTGCCTGCTGATATGGTGGTGAAAAACCCCAAGCATCGTGAGATAGCTGAAAAAACATGGAAAATTCCTGCCGGGTCCATTCCAGCTAAGCCTGGTTATCATGCTGTTCTGCAAAGCCGGATGCTGAAAGACGGTAAACTCAATGCCTATTGGGTGATGTGTAATAATAATATGCAGGCGGCGGCCAATATCAACGAGGAGGGGTATCCCGGATACCGCAACCCGAAAAATTTTATTGTGGTCTCTGATCCCTACCCAACAGTCACAGCTATGGCTGCTGATTTGATTTTGCCCACAGCCATGTGGGTTGAAAAAGAAGGGGCCTATGGCAATGCGGAGCGACGTACCCAGTTTTTCCGGCAGCAGGTCAAGGCTCCGGGCGAGGCAAAGAGTGACCTCTGGCAGTTGGTAGAATTTTCCAAGTATTTTACAACCGATGAGGTTTGGCCCAAGGATCTGCTGGACAAAAATCCTTCCTACAAGGGGAAGACCCTGTATCAGATCCTTTTTGCGAACGGTCAAGTGGATAAGTTTCCGTTAAGCGAACTCCAGAAAGGCCATGATAATGATGAATCGTATCACTTTGGCTATTATCTGCAAAAAGGGCTCTTTGAGGAGTATGCCAGCTTTGGCCGGGGGCATGGACATGATTTGGCCCCCTTTGAGATGTACCATGAGGCCCGAGGCCTGCGCTGGCCCGTGGTTGATAAAAAGGAAACCTTGTGGCGTTTCCGGGAGGGATATGACCCCTACGTCAAAAAAGGCGAAGGCGTTCGTTTCTACGGTAAGCCGGACGGGAAAGCGGTTATTTTTGCCCTGCCTTACGAGCCACCTCCAGAAGTGCCGGGTGAGGAATACAACCTCTGGCTCTGCACGGGTCGGGTTTTGGAGCACTGGCATTCCGGCTCCATGACGAGAAGGGTACCGGAGTTGTATCGGGCTGTCCCTGATGCCTTGGTCTATATGCATCCCAAAGATGCAGAAAAGCGAGGGGTAAAGCGCGGTCAGCTGGTCAAAATTGCTTCCCCTCGTGGTGAAATTACCTGCCCGGTGGAGACGAGGGGACGAAATAAGGTTCCTGAAGGACTCGTTTTTATCCCTTGGTTTGATGCGGGTCGCCTGGTCAATAAGCTGATTTTAGATGCCACTTGTCCGATCTCCAAAGAGACGGATTTCAAAAAATGCCCTGTTAAGATAACCAAGGCATAAGGCGAGGGCCTCAGTGGATACTGATAATAAAAATGAACAGCGGCAAAAGGAGGCATCACGGCGGCGTTTGCTGATCGAGACCCTTCCGGCTGCCGCCGGTGCCTTGGTGCTGGCAGCAGGCTTGGGTGCGTATCAACGCTCTGCTCAGGCTGTGCCTGCTCGGGCGATGAGACCGCCTGGGGCCTTGCCGGAAAAGAAGTTCCAGGCTGCCTGTCTGCGTTGCGGTCAATGCGTCAGGGCCTGCCATGCCAATCTTTTGCAGAACAATACGATGGAGGAGATTGCTTTTGATCAGCCAGCCGAGATAAATCCCAATGCTTCGGTGAAACTTGAACCGGTGTTGCGGTTGGCGGAATGCGGTGCTGATGTCCCTGTCGGTACGCCGTACTTCATTCCTCGGATCAGCCCGTGCAGATTATGCGAGGATATGCCTTGTGTACAGGCTTGTCCTTCTGGAGCCTTGAGTAAGCAAACCTTGTTGGATGAAGAAAAAAAGCCTTCAATCTATAAAGCAACTATGGGTCTTGCTGTGCTCATTGATCATGAGAACTGTATTGGTTCGCAGGGATTGCGATGCGATGTTTGCTACCGGAACTGCCCTGTGATTGATGAGGCTCTTACCTTGGATATGCAGATCAATCGGAGAACCGGGGTACATACCCGCTTTATTCCCACTGTGCATTCTAAATACTGCACCGGTTGCGGTAAATGCGAGCGTTCTTGTATCCTGGAACATCCGGCAATTAAAGTTCTGCCTCTTGAACAGGCGCGGGGTGAGTTGGGGCATCATTACCGGTTGGGCTGGGAGGAGAAGGAAGAAGCTGGTAAGTCTTTGATACCTGAAGCTTTGCAACTCCCTGCGAGAAGGCCGGAGGAACTGCCATGAATGTACGAATTCCGGGCCGAGAGGCTGTGGCAAGGAAAGGGTGGTTGCAGGCAAACAGATGGTTGCTTCTGCGTCGTATCTCGCAGCTCGGCATCCTCGGATTATTTCTGGCAGGCCCCCTGCTTGGGATATGGATTATCAGGGGCACCCTGTCCGCCAGTGAGGTCTTGGGTTTTCTCCCTCTGACTGATCCGTTGATTTTACTGCAATCCCTTGCAGCAGGCCATCCTGCAACATCAACAGCTGTTATCGGCGCTCTGATTGTGGTGGTCTTCTATGCCCTGATCGGCGGCGGTATTTTTTGCGCTTGGGTCTGCCCTGTCAATCTGCTGACTGATGCGGCGGCTTGGCTGAACAGGAGACTGGGGCTGAAAAAGGGGATGAAGTTGAGCAAAAACACTCGCTATTGGTTTATGGCAGCAATTCTTCTCTTGTCTGCTCTGAGCGGAACTATTGTCTGGGAGTGGCTCAACCCTGTGACTATGCTCCAGCGGGGCCTGCTTTTTGGTATGGGAATGGGCTGGTTCTTGATCGCTGCGATTTTTGCTTTTGATGCCTTTCTGCTGCGGCGTGGATGGTGCGGGCATATCTGCCCGGTGGGCGCGATGTACAGCCTGTTGAGTCTTGTTGCTGTTCTCAGGGTAAAGGCCGCCGGGCGGGAGCAATGCACCGACTGTACGGATTGTTTTTCCGTTTGCCCGGAGCCTCAGGTTATCCAACCTGCACTCAAGGGTGATGCGCAGAGTTCACCGGTCATTCTTTCCAAGAATTGTTTGAACTGTGGACGGTGTATTGACATCTGTCCGCATAACGTTTTTCGTTTTTCCCGACGAACTTAATGGAGTCTATTATGAAAAGGATATCTTTTCCTCTTTTTCTTGCGATACTTGTTTGCTCATTTTCCCTTGCTTACGGTGAGGACCTTCAATCGCTCCGTGGGGGTGCAGATATCCCAGCAGATTCAGTTCCAGCTGTGGATATGGATTGGCAGCCGCCCGGTGCTGCTGTTCCCCGAACTTCTGATCATCAGCCCCCGTTGATCCCTCATGATATAACAGGGATGAGAATGACAGCTCAGCAGAATACGTGTTTGGGCTGTCATGACGTGGAAGCGTCCGGTGCCCCAAAACTTCATCCAACCCATTATACGGATCGGGATGGAACAGCAGGAAAGATTGTTTCGCAACGTTGGTATTTCTGTACGCAATGCCATGTAGGGCAAGTGGCTGCTCCGCCCTTAGTGGAAAATATGTTTGAGGGGGAATAACCCATAAAAGCAGAACAAGCGAACTCCGAGCCGAAAGATCTACGTCTTTACATCCAAGGATATGATCTGAGGCCGAAAGGGTGCAATCGGAAACGGTTTCGCCTCCCGCGTTTGGAAAGGAGTTACGCTGTTCCTGTCGATTCCTGCCTGCCTGTGCCGAAGAGCGCAACTCCCGTCATTCCTGCTGTGCCATTAAAGAGGATATCTCGGATATCAAAGACTCGATTCGGCAACCACCACTGAATCATTTCATCCACGCCACCAGCAATCCAAACCAGCAGGCAAGGGATAAGTAAAATGAGGAGTTGGTGCTGTAACTTGTTTTTTTGCGGTGTATTTAAAAAGGCAGGTGTTGCTTCCAAGCTCCAGTAGATCAGCCAACCGGCCAGGCCGTAGGTGAGGAAATGGAGGCGTTCTTCCGGCAAGGCTGAGGTTATAAAGGCCGCGCAGAGCAGGGTGATGATCAGAAGAATCCGAAGCAGAAAGCGCGTTCGGGTGATTGTCTTATAACGCCAGAACAGGGCAAAAGGCAGGCATCCGCCAAAGAGTGCAATGACTGCGGGAAGCAGTATCCCGGTCGAACGAAGATATTCGGCAAGAGGACGGGCAATGCCGAGGGTGCTGTAAATACAGAGGAAATAAGCGAGCGTTAGGGCTATGCGCAGCTTGGTTGATATGGTTTTTTCATGCATAACAGACAAAGAAGGTTCAGTGCGGAATTACAAACCCTTTGTGTGGGTAGGGACACGGCATGCCGTGCCCTTACAGCTTATTGAATCCCTAACTTCCTACTTTTTCTTCCCCTTCATCTGGGCCTGAAGAAGGTCCCCAAATGTGCCCATAGATTGCGGAGCACTGTCTTTGGACGGGGTATACTCGTTCTTTGCAGCCTTTTCTTCTTCCACTTTGGCCGTGTAATCCTCTGGTACCAGAGAAATACGTTTCTTTTCCAAATCTATGCTGTCTATCTTGACTGTGATCTCCTGTCCTGCCTCCAAAACCTCGCGAGGATGATTGATGCGGCGACCGGAGCCGAGTTTGGAAATATGGAGAAGACCGTCAATGCCGGGTTCCAAAGTGATAAAAGCCCCGAATTGAGCGAGCCGGGAGACAATTCCAGTATGCACACTGGCCGGGGCATATTTTGCTTCCACCTGATCCCAAGGATTTTCCAGCGTATCTTTCAGGCTCAGGGAAATGCGATTTTTGTCCCAGTCCATTTTTTTAATAATGACTTCGACTCGCTGCCCCAGGCTGAGCACGTCTTCAACGAGCTCTGTCTGGCCCCAAGCCAATTCTGAAATGGGAATCAAACCGTCCACACCGCCTAGGTCGACAAAGGCCCCGAACTTCTGCAAAGAACTGACAGTTCCTTCAACCTTATCGCCTTCACATAAGGTTTCTTTGAGTTTCTCCCGCAGCTCTTCCCTTTCTTCTTCCTGTATGGCCCGAGCTGAAAGAATGATATTGCGGCCTTTATTACCGAATTCGATAATTTTAAAAGCCATACTCTGCTCAAGATACTCGTCAGGATTATCGACCCTGCGCAATCCCATCTGTGAATAAGGGCAGAACCCGCGCTGGCCAGCAACGGTAATTTGGAAACCACCTTTGATTTCAGAGGTAACTTTGCCCTGCACTGGAATATGGTTATGAAAGGCCTGTTCAAGCTCTTCTAAACCGACTTGTCCTGCCCCGATTTTTGTTGTGAAGACTTGTTCACCTCCCCGGTTTCTTAAGAGAAAGACAGAAACCGTATCCCCTATTTCTACCGTCAACGCATCGTGTTCATCACGAAGTTCAGATGTCCCGAGAATGCCTTCACTTTTTCCGCCCAGATCCAGAAAGATATTTTCGCCGTTGATATCAGCAATCACAGCGTCAATCTTGTCCCCCGGCTGAATTTTTGTGCTGCCGGTTTTATCCTGAAAAAGGTCTGCAAATTGTTCTTCACTCATGTCATTTGATGATTCGGTTTGTTTATTGGGTGGTTGTTCCGGACGGTTCTTGATATAAGAAGGTTAAGGAAAAGAGGTTGTTATTGATCGTATTATTGCCTGATAATTTCCGTGTTAGAAGGGAGGGTTAACCGGATCAGTTCAGCGGTTGTTTGCGATGAACCTGTCGGCAATGTGTTGAATTTGATATTATTGAAGATCAGTTCTGTTGTTGTTTCGAAATGGTCTTCCATAATAAGCTGTCTGATTTTTGAATCCTTATCAAACCGAAAATGGAGCGATTTGATTTGCCCATGGGGTTGTTTTGGAATGAGCTGGACTGCTATGTCTGATTGAGCGTTCATTCCTCCGGTAAAGCGGGAGTCTGCGGGCAGGAGGTTGAAATCCTCTTTGAGATCACGTTTGCCGACAAAAAAGGAATAGGTTATATCAGATTGCATTTTTTTTGCCGACATAATGAGCAGCTGTTTGTCTTTCTCCGTATAAATAGAAAGTTCTTTGCCGTCGTTCAGAATAGTTTGTTTGCCGGGTTTGCTGTAATCCCAGCGCATAATACCGGGACCTGTTGAGGTGGGGCGATAAAATATGCTGTTGCCAGCGCCTTCTCTTGTCCTGCCGTTGCTGTTGGTGATTTGTTTGAAATCAAAGCTGAGGCTGGTCAGATTACGATAGAATTGCTGTACTTTTTCGAGCTGTTCAAGCGGGATTTCTGCTGCCTGACTTTGCGGAGAAAGGGCAAAGAGTAAAAAGCAGCTGAGCAAGACGAGAGTCCGGGATGTATTTCGCTTAAGCATGTGTTTTAATCAGGTTGATTTTTCGACCAAAAATGCCGTCGGCCAGCTTTTGTAAGGGCGGGGTGGAGTCAGACACAAAAAAACGGTTCTTCGAAAGACAGTGAGATTGACAGCTCTCGAATTTACCCTTGATATTTGATGTTATTTCAGGTGAATTGTCAAGGAAAGTTTTTAAATGCCAAGCTGTTTCAATTGATGAATCAATAAGCTGTACTTTTTTGCCGATTTTTTTCCGGATCAGATGGGAGAGGAGAGGATAATGGGTACATCCCAGAATTAAGGTGTCAATCTGATGTTGCCGAAGAGGGTGGAGATAACGCCTTAAGACCATCTTTGTTTCGCGCTTATTGAGCCATCCTTCCTCAATCAGGGGGACAAGCAACGGACAGGCCTGACTGTATATTCGGCAGGCAGGATTAATCCGTTTGATTTGTTTTTCGTAAACACCTGATTGGACAGTGGCGCTGGTGCCTATTATTCCGATTTTCTTGTTTAGTGTTCCGGTCGCGGCCTTGCCGGTTGTTGCCGTGATAACATCTATGATGGGAACAGTGTATTCCGCACGCAGAACATCAACCGAGGTCGCGGCAGCTGAGTTGCAGGCAACAACAATAACTTTCGCACCTTGGTTCAGCAGAAAATCAGTGTTGCGACGGGAATAACCGATTATTGTTTCAGAACTCTTAGAGCCGTAGGGGGTATGAGCAACATCACCGAAGTACAGAAGGGGATATTGCGGACATACCTGCTCAATTGTTCTGGCAACGGTCATCCCGCCGACGCCGGAGTCGAAGATACCGATCATGAAAAAATAAACTATTTCTTAGATTTTTTCGACCTGTTGCCAAAGGTTTTGCGCAAATTTGGATGAATACCACGTTCCTTACTGGCTTGGGAGCGCTCTTCTGAAAGGGCTTTTGCACAAAGCGATTGCGTACTGCTGAAACCATATTTTTTGCGGTATTCTTTTGAAGTCATATCGTGTGCCTTCAAATGCTTGGTAAGCATCTTAAAGGATTGACCGCATTCCAGGCAGACTATTTTATTTTTTTGAATAGATCTCTTGGGATCCATTGCCGGTGTTTCTTTTTTTTCTTCAATATCCGTTCCGGCTTGTTCAGCTTCTTGTAAATCCTTCAGGGCCTGATAGGTATCATTGAGCGCGGCTTTGATTTCTTCAGTGCTCAGATTAGATCCGCTTATTTGTGATTGGATGATATCTGCTGTCATTTCAACGAGTGTTTTGCTCATATTGTACTCCTGTGGAAAAATAAATATGGTTGATAAACCATATAATTTGTATTTTTTAGACAATTCATTATAAAAAAGCATAAATATATATGATAGACTTGGAGGATGCAATATAATATTTTTTAGGTATGAAGGACGGATTCTCATACTCTGGTGACTTTTTCTTTGAAAGAGTGAATTGACAGTGCGTTGACGAGAGAGAGAACAAGATAATCTTATGCGGTTTTTGTTCTTTGAGGTTTCGATGGTTGACAGTCCGAGGGAGGAAGGTTATTTTATTTACCCTGTAAAAAGAAAATGTTTGAATTATTGTACTGTATTGAAACTACTAATATAAAGATAGAGGTGAAAAATGCCGGTTTACGAGTATGAGTGTCCTGCTTGTGAGAAAGTGTTTGAAGTGCATCAGGGAATGAATGATAGTCCGCTGACATCCTGCTCTGTTTGCGGTGGGAGCGTGAAAAAAATTATGTCCATGAGTTCCTTCCAGTTGAAAGGTGGAGGCTGGTATTCGGATGGATATGCGTCAAGCTCATCAGCTCAGGGAGGTTCTGAGAGTAAAGCAGCGGAGAAAAGTAGTGCCGTCAGTACCGATTCGACAAAGAAAGCACCTTCGTGCGGTGCTGACAGCGCTTGCAAGGGATGTTCAGCTTCCTCCCCCGCTTCTTCCTGATTTTCAGACGTAGATATGAAGCCGATATACTCCCTCCTCTTTTCGGAGGGAGGTAGTCAGTCGCGATGTCAAAGCATGTCTTTTCGGTGTGAGCAGGGGGATACTGTTTTTTAATTGACAGGTTTTTGTTTTCGTTGGTAGTCTGAAAAGAAAGATTCGGTGTGAAGTCGTATTATTTTTTTAAAAAGGAGCAGTGCCATGGCGGGTGCGGAAGCAGTTGCAAGCAGTACATCAGGAGGTTTTTTCGCAAAAATAGGTGCTTGGTTGCAGAGCACGCATGTTCCTGAGCAGGTGAAAGATGTCGACGTTGTTGCTCTTTTTACAAATCCTTGGTTTATTGTCCCTTTTATCGCTCTCATTGGCTATCTGATCTGGAAGCAATCGTTTAATGAGCTGATTATTATTGCTATATTTATTGTGCTCTGGTGGCTCAGCGGGACAGAGTATATGCAGAGCCTTGTTGTTGACGGAGAGATTCAGATCAAAAAGATCCTACCGGTGCTAGCTGGTGCTTCAGCGGTTCTCGCTTTTATCATTTATTTATTTTTCGGAAGATCCTGATGTTTATTGCCTGTCAACGTTTTGGCAGGATGATAAAAGAAAGAAGGACAATGGCCGGTGATTGGTGTGCTTATTTTGTTACCTATGTATTTTTAAATCAGGTTAATCAGCATGGAATATCGTAACGCTGTTTTTGTTGTTACCTCAGAGGATTCATGCCCTATTTATAATGTAGGCGAAGAAATCCAGATTCAGGACTCGGCTGTCAGTGTGGATTATGAGAAGCCGGTTTGCCTGATCCTGGTGCGTGAGCTCCATAGAGCTCTTGCTAAAAAGCCGGGGGAACAGCGATTTACGCAAATGGCTATGCAGCGGGCATCGTTTCGTTGCCCCGGCTGTACAGGTTCCATGCGCTTTGAGTACAAAAAGGAACGGGGTTTTTCCACCTTGCAGATGAATCTTCTGCGAATCGCTGATAAGAAGGCGAGAAAACGACATGTGGAAGCCCTGTTCAAGCATCTTCGAACTATGCAGGTATTTGAGCTTCTTGAAGATCATGACTTGTTGGATCTGATTTCAATGTTGAAGTTGAAACAATTTGATCCTAATAAGATTATTATATCTGAAGGGACCAGAGGTACTCATCTATATATAATCTTGTCCGGCAAAGTCGCGATTGTAAAAGGAGATAATGAAATTATCGCCGAAATCGGACGCGGTGAAATCTTTGGTGAGATGAGTCTGCTTTCAGGAGAACCGGCTAGTAGCTCAGTCCAGTCTCGAACCGTTGTCAAGTTTGGTACGATTAATGGAAAGGATCTGAAGTTTATTCTCAATCGATATCCGGTCCTGCAGATCTTTTTTTATCGCCTGCTGGTGAATCGAGCGCAAATGAATATGGCCCGGTCCGGCAAAATAAGTTCCGGCATGAGCGGGGAACTTATTTATATCAACCCTGTTGAGCTGTTTCAGTTGATCAACAGCGGTGGTAAATCTGGAAAAGTCGACTTGATTTTTCATGACGGACATGCCACTATTCTTTTTAAGGAAGGAGAAATTATTCATGCCTCCTTTGGGGATTTTCAAGGGAAGGAAGCCTTATTTGCTCTGTTATCTAAAAAGAAAGGCTCTTTTACCTATAACACGGAACTTGCTAAAAAGTATCAAGATCTGCCGGTCCTTGGCGGCTTCATGGGCCTACTGATGGAAGGGCTGCAACGTATCGACGAGGAACAGGCAAACTGATTTTTTTTGCGGAATAAAGCTTGTTGAGTAAGGGGGGAGGGGCGTGCCCCGTACACTGCGAAATTGTGCAGTATTTTGCAGCGTTTTGCAGTATTGTGGCAAGTGATATCCGGATAAGACAGGGTGAGGGTATATGGAATATCGCAATGCTGTATTCGTTATTACCGAAGAGCACGCATGTCCCATATATAACGTCGGTGATGAGTTTGTCATCCACGGTTCCACTCTGACTATTGAGCGAAATAAAGAAGTCTGTCTGCTGCTGGTTCAGGAAGTACTCAAGGCGCTGACCAGTACAAAACCCTTACAACCCCGTTTCACCCAGACCGGGGTGCGGCGAACTAAATTCGAGTGCGGAGGATGTACCGGATTGATTCGCTTTGAGTATAAAAAAGAGAATGCCTACTCCACCTTGCAGATGAATCTTCTCGAGGTCGCGAAAAAACGGGCAAAGAAGCAACTTATTGAAGAGTTTTTCGATCTGCTCCGAGAAATGGAGCTCTTTGAGCCGCTCGATGATTTTGACTTGCAAGATCTCGCACTCCTGATGAAGTTGCGAAAGTATCCTGCCAACAAGGTCATTATTGAGGCTGGAGAGCTTGGAACCAATTTTTACGTTGTTTTAGCGGGAACAGTGGCTGTTGTTCGAGAAGACAACACCGTCATTGCAACGATCGGGCCAGGGGATATTTTCGGGGAGATGAGCCTCCTTTCTGGAGAATTAACCTATCCTTCTGTGTACTCCAAGACAGTTGTTCAGCTGGCTGCTCTCAAGGCAAAAGATTTTAAGCATGTCTTGTCCAGATACCCTATCCTGCAAATTTTTTTCTATAGAGTTTTAGTGAACCGCGCGCAGAAAAATACGATGCGGGCCGGTAATATTAGTTCCGGTATGAGCGGTGAGCTGACAGATATCAATTCAGTGGAGCTTTTTCAGCTGATCAATTCCGGTGGCAAGACGGGCCAGGTGCAGTTTGTCTTTGATGACGGTCAGGCCCTTACCCTCTTTAATGAAGGGGAAATAGTCGCTTGTACATACGGTGAGTTGGAAGGTAAAGAGGCTATTTTTCCTCTGCTGGCAAAGCAGAAAGGTCTGTTTACCTACACCAAGGGACTCTCGGTGGAGGAAGAAAATTTTCCTGTTTTGGGAGGCTTTATGGGGCTCATTATGGAGGGGTTGCGCCGTATTGATGAAGAGCAGGAGAATGAGGAGTGACAGGGGGCTTCAGCTGTCTACACGCCTTTGTATTTCTGAAAAACAAGACAGGCATTGGTTCCGCCAAACCCATAGCTACTTGATATAACAGTGTTTAATTCTCTGTATTGAGTCTCTCTGACAATATTCATGTCCTCTGCAGATGCTTCTATGTTATGAATATTGGCACTTGCTGCGATGAAATTATTATTGAGCATGAGCAGGCAAAAAATGGCCTCATGTACTCCGGCAGCGCCTAAAGAATGCCCTGAAAGTGATTTGGTCGAGCTGATCGGAGGTATGCTGTTGCCGAAGACTTGACGGATGGCCTGTAGTTCAATCATGTCGCCAATGGGCGTAGATGTTCCGTGTGTATTGATATAATCGATAGGCTGGGCAGCTGATGCTGATGACGCAAGGGCAATTTGTATACAACGAGCGGCACCCTCGCCTGACGGGGACACCATTTCATGGCCGTCTGCCGTTGCTCCGTAACCGATCAGCTCTCCGTAAATATGGGCACCACGTTGACGAGCATGCTCAAGTTCTTCTACAACAATCAGGCCAGCACCGTTAGCGACAACAAATCCGTCTCGATTCACATCGTATGGCCTTGATGCTTGTTCCGGTGTTGTATTGAATTTTGTGGACAGGGCACCCATCGCGTCGAACATCGAGGTTTGAGTCCAGTGCTCCTCGTCACTGCCGCCAGCAAAGACGATATCTTGTTTGCCCAACTGGATCTGTTCCATTGCTGCACCGATACAATGGGCGCCGGTGGCACAGGCGGAAGAGATTGAGTAGCAGGTTCCTTTGATTTTAAAGGGAGCCGTCAATCCTGCTGAGACCGTACTGGACATGGTTCTTGGTACCATAAAGGGACTGAGACGTCGTAACCCTTTATTGCGCATGATATCGGCGGTGGCAACGACATTTTCTGCTGAGGTCCCTCCAGAGCCTATTATAAGGCCGGTGCGTGGCGACGAGACCTGCTCAGCGCAGAGTCCGCTGTCGTTTATCGCCTGTTGCATGGCTATATAGGCAAAGGCCGCCGCGTCACCCATGAAGCGGAGTATCTTTTTATCGATATGCTCTTTGCAGTTTATTTGGGTAAAGGCACCGACCTGAGAACGAAGTCCGAGTTCTTTATAGGGAGCCCAATACCGGATACCGGATTTTCCTGTTTGCAAGGAGGTAAGAACCTCTTCCACTGTATCACCAAGGGAGGAAACAATCCCCATCCCTGTTATTACCACTCTACGCATTATTTTTTTGCTTTTTTTCTAAAAAGTTGTTGTGCTACAGCACCAGGTGGTCATATAGTTGATGGACCTGAAAAAGACTCTTTTTGGCGCTGAAGCTCCTTGTGAGACGCCGCATTGAGATTGCACTGTGAAATCGTCCAAAGCAGGCCCTTTGCTCTCACTGCTTCACGCTTCTGTAAGAAAACAGATTCATGGTAAAAGAACAATAGTTTTTCAGATAATTATAGACTTTTTTATAGTCAAACAGTTCTCGTATTTCGTTTCATTTTTGATAAGTCATGTAGATTTTTATTATTATTTGGTTTTTGTTGCCATCGACAAGGGTGTTTACTCCTGATGCGTCGGAGATACTCAAGGATTTTTTGGTGGAATATCGGCGTGATGTTTGAATGAGAATATTGGAGAGAAAAATGTTGAAAAAGAAAATGCTGAAAGCATTAACTCGCCAGATTAATGAAGAAATGTATTCTGGTTATCTTTATCTATCAATGGAGTCTTATTTTCGTTCGATAAGCTTATCCGGTTTTGCGAGCTGGATGCGTGTGCAGGCCCAGGAAGAACTTTATCATGGAATGAAATTTTACGATTTTGTCAATGAACGCGGAGGGAGGGTGATCCTGGATACTATTAACCGACCGAATGCAGAATGGGAGACGCCTCTTGTCGCTTTTGAGCAGATCATGGCTCATGAAGAAAAAGTGACCGCCTTGATCAATAACTTGATGGATCTCGCGATTACTGAACAGGATCATGCAACCAAGATTTTTTTACAGTGGTTTGTCTCTGAACAGGTGGAAGAAGAGTCTTCTGTCGGCGACGTACTGAATAAACTGCGCCTGATTCAGAACGATTCATCGGGACTTTTTATGCTGGATGCTGAAATGGCTAAGCGGATCTTTGTTCTTCCTGCTAAAGGGTGATTTTTTTTCTGATGATCAAAAGCTAGAGAATCAGTTATGGGGACACGAGCAATTAAGCAACAGGTGCTGGGACTGTTGAAGCAGGATGATCTTGCCGATATTGAAACGGAATGTGCCTTGCTTCAGGAAAAAGAGCTGATTAATGCTCTTTTTTCCGGGATCTGTCATTCTGAGGAACGAATTCGTTGGCATGCAGTTTCGGTCATGGGCAGTGCAGTGGCTAGGCTGGCTGAGCAAGATATGGAAGAAGCACGGGTGATTCTCCGTCGTCTGCTGTGGAGTTTGAATGATGAATCCGGTGGTATCGGATGGGGGGCACCGGAATCCATGGCTGAGATCATGTGCCGTCATGAGGGACTGGCTGATGAGTATATCCATATGCTGATTTCATATATGCGACCGGACGGTGAAGAGGAATGCCAAGATGGTAATTTCCTTGAGCATGAGATGTTGCAGCAGGGATTGATGTGGGCTGTAGGCCGATTAGCTCAGTACCGGAAAAAATATTTGTTGGCCAGAGGGGTAGAGTATGATTTGCCCCCCTACTTAGAATCTCCTGATGCGACAGTCTGTGGATTAGCTGCACGGGCAATCGGTTTGCTGGGGCGTACAGAGGGAGCGGGGCCGTTGCTGCGACTGCGGGACCTGGCAACAACTGACCAAAGGACATTGCGTCTGTATGATCAGGGGGCTTTTAGCACGGTTTCAGTTGCCGAGCTTGCTGCGCTGGCGCTCCTAGAGTTGCAGGAGATTGGATGATGGAACGAATCTTTCCGCGAGTTGCTTGCTTGCAGCTGTCTCTTCAGCAGGGTAATGTGGATGCCAACCTGAAAGAATTTCAGAGAATGCTGACAGCTGCCAGCTTTACTCCAGATACCTTGGTTGTGCTCCCAGAACTTTGGGCTACAGGTTTTGATTATGCAAATATCGAGCCCCTTGCAGAGCTAACTCCTCAACTCCTTGCTGAGCTCCAGCAAAAAGCCGCTCAGAGCGGGATATGGTTTGCCGGGTCTTTGCTGGACAAGCAGGAGGGCAGGGGAATATATAATACTCTTTTTGTTGTCGGACCTGAGGGGGGAGTTGGCTGCTATCAGAAGCAGCATCTTTTTCGGCTCTGGCAGGAAGACCAACATCTCGCTGCCGGAAAAAAATCGCAAACGGTGCAGACTCCTTTTGGCCCGATAGGTGCCTTGGTTTGCTATGACCTTCGATTTCCAGAACTCAGCCAGAGACAGGTTTTTTCAGGATGCGAGTTGATTATTATCTCTGCACAATGGCCTGCAATCCGTTCTGATCATTGGCGAATTCTGCTCCAGGCGCGAGCGGTGGAGAATCAGGCATATGTTGTGGCATGTAACGGAAGCGGTCATATTCCTGTCGGTGATTTGGCTGGTCATTCTATGATCATTGACCCTTCAGGCAAGGTACTGGCTGAAGCTGATGAGCAACCCGCAGTGATCAGAGCAGAGTTTAGGGTGGAGGATGTGGAAGCAGCTCGGTCCCGTTTCTGTTCCGTTGCTGAACGCCCCTGGTATGGTCAGGATGGCGACAAAACGGTTACGCAGGAGATTCTTCAGGAGCGGCTGGCGCGTATACGGGCTCAGGGAAGCAAGATTGTTTTTACGAATGGTTGTTTTGATCTTCTGCACGCAGGCCATGCCAGCTATTTGGAGGAAGCACGCCGTTGCGGGGATTGCCTTGTGATCGGATTAAATTCCGACCGCTCAGTACAGGCTTTAAAGGGCCCTTCACGACCGGTGAACAGTGAGCTTGAGCGGGCGCGAGTTTTGGCGGCGCTTGGTTGCGTGGATTTTGTCGTGCTTTTTGATGACGACACTCCACTGAGGCTCATTACTCAGCTGCTGCCAGATATCTTGGTCAAGGGAGCTGACTGGCCTGAAGATCAGATAGCCGGGGCTGCTGAGGTGAAAGCTGCTGGAGGAAAAATAGTGCGAATAGCTTTTACTTGCCAGACGTCTACCACCGGTATTATTGGCAAGATCTCATCTTCTTGTTGAGTTTACGTTCTTTTTTATTCTTTGTGTTGTTCTGTAACAGGTCCGCCTGCGCGAGAAAAGATTGGTATAGCCTGATGAGTCTGAAGAATCTGAAGAATTTGATTAGAGAACTAACCGGGAATATTTCCCGAAATAAGTTGTTAGGATTCGTGTCTTTCTATCTTTCTGTAATTTCGTTTTAAGGGTGAAGTTCGGTAGAGAAAGTTAATAATAATTCTTTTCATAATTGCGGTCAGGATGTATTTTTTACAGGAGAAGCTGTTCTCTTTTCTCGGGATATGTTATTTTAGTAAGGTGATGGCGTTCGGGTGCTGATACGGCGGTCGCTTTTGTCTCGGGCTGGCTTTGAAGGCAGCCTAGCGTACGTAATAAATTTCCTGGCCAATTGCATGTGTTTTATGATTCATGTCTGATATATCAAAAATCCTCATTGTTGATGATGATCTGACTTTTGTCAATGATCTCTGTGATGTTCTGTCCGCCTACAGTCAGTATGAGGTGCTGACTGCTACGAATAGAGGCGATGAAATATTTGCGCTGAAAAAAGAGAAAATAGCTGTTCTTGTTGTTAATCTCAATGCTGAAAATATTGATGCGCTAGCCCTACTTTCTCTTGTTTCCTCTTCTTATCGGCATATTCAATGTATCGTGATGATTGCGGCGAAACATCGCTCTGTGGAATCGGTGAAAGAGTGCCATTTTAAAGATTCTGTCTACCGTTATCTTGTTAAGCCGACAAATTTAGAGACCATCGGTTGCGCAGTTCTTGAGGGGCTGCAGCGCCTAGATGAGAATGATTATACCCCAGGGATATTTGTAGGAAAAATAGTTTCTTTTCTTGAAGCACTGCAAAGAACGTGTCGAATTCGCGTCCATTTTGGCAGTAAAAAACAGGGCGTGTTATATTTTGAAAAGGGTATGCTCGTGAATGCTTCCTGTGACAATAAGCAGGGGGTGGAGGCGGCATTGGAGATATTTGATTGGCCCCCTCTGGGCTTCACTGAAGAGCCGCCGGAGATCGGGGTTGAAAAGCTTATCACCCCCAAGGGTTTGGAGACCATCCTCATAACAGCCAGATTGAAAAAAGAAGCCGCAGGGAGCGCGGTCGGCGGAGGAAGGGGAGAAAGCTCTGCTATAAAGGCAGCTAATCAGAAAATCAATCTCTTTATTGTCGATGATTCCAGAATGATGCGTAAGGTTATCGCCAATATATTTAAAGATAGTCCCGTGGTGCAAGTCGTCGGAGAAGCGGAGAACGGGGAAGAGGCACTGCAAATCATTCCCCAGCTTAAGCCGGACGTGGTGACCCTTGATGTGGAAATGCCGGTCATGGACGGCTTGACCACGATTAAGCATCTGATGATCCAAGCACCTACGCCCACGGTTATGCTCAGTTCCATGACCGTTGAGGGCTCCGATGTGACCTTTGACGCCCTTAAGTACGGGGCTGTGGATTTTGTTTCTAAGCCCTCTAATACCGGGGGGGAGGCCAATCTTGCAGAGCAAACCAGTGAGATTGAGCGTAAGGTACGTTTGGCAGCGGAAGTTGAGCTTGAGGCTGTGAGATACGTCAGGGCTGTTAGCCAAGAGAAGAAAGACGCACTTGCTCTTTCCGGCACGAAATGCGAACGGCTTGTCGCGTTGGGTGTCGCAGAAGGCGGTTACGGATCTTTGTTGAAGATTCTTCCGCATCTGGCGGCAAAATTTCCAGTGGCATATCTCGCTGTTTTTTATACTCCTTCTCGGCATCTTGATTCTTTTGTTAGATATATCAATAAATTGTCTCCTTTGATTATTCGTCGGGCAGAAAATAATGCCAAGATTGAATCAGGGGTCTGTTATTTTGCCTCTGGAGATGAGTATCTGACCCTTCATGAACAAAAGGGGGAGCTCGTGCTCCATCTTTCTGCGGCTCCCTTTGTCACCCGGAGAGGTTCGATAGATATGCTTTTTTACTCACTGGCAGAGCGAATGAAGGAAAAAAGCGTGGCCATTGTCCTGTCCGGTATGGGCGAGGATGGCGGAGAAGGCATGGAGGAAATTTTGCGGGTGGGCGGTACCGGGATTGTTCAGGATCCGGCAGGCAGTTTATACAGAGAGATGCCCGGAGCAGTGGCAGCCCGTTGCCGAGGGGTGAACGTATTACCGGATACGGGAATTCCTAAGAGTATTGAAGAAGTGCTTGCCGGTTAGGCTACGGTATGCATCTTCACCTGAGAAAAAATACGGATCCAATTGCAATATTTAAGATATACCGATATATATAAAAAAATAAGATAAATTTCATCAGGAGGTATGGAGGCATGTTCTTTGGAGTGCGGCAGAACGGGGCCCGGTACCGGACAGTAGCATCCGGTCGATCGGTACTATCGGAAAACAGACAGGAGGAGGGAGAAGTATGAAAAAAACGAAGATAAAATCTTCAGGAATAGGGTGGGGGCTGCGAGGTAAGCTGGTTATGCTGCTGCTGCTCGTTGGTCTTATTCCGTTCCTTGTCAACGCTATTCTTGATCAGATGCAGGCAGCAAGCGCCTTGACAGAGCGTGCTCAGTTCCAGCTGCAGTCTATTCGAGAGATTAAACGAGCTCAGGTTGCCAACTATATTGGCGAACGTATGGGTGATACCTCGGTGTTGGCAGAGATTTTTCAGTCGCTTCGTCATGAGGCTGAATTGAAATTGAAGTCGATTGAAGGAACCAAAATATCGGCCTTACAACGTTATTTTGCCAAACGAAAAGCGGATACGCTGATGCTGGCTTCCAGCCCCAGTACAATTAACGCTGTTCAGGAGTTCAACGAGGCGTACCACGAGGAGGGGAACAGAGTCGGCGGTAGCCTGTGGAACGGCTATAAAGAAAAATACGGAGCATGGTATAGATCTTTCAGCACAGGTCATGGTTATTATGATATTTTCCTGATTTCAGCGGACGGGAACGTTGTCTACACCAATGCCGAAGAGTCTGATCTTGGAAAGAATGTGGTCACCGGTTCATTAAAGGATTCCGGTTTGGGGCGCGTGTTTGTCAAGGCTCAGAAAGGGGTGTCACTTGAAGATTATTCACCCTATGCCCCATCCAATAATGAGCAGGCGATCTTTGTCGGCGCCCCGATTTTTGATGATGGTCGGATGCTCGGTGTTGCTGCTCTGCAGATCTCTACCAAGGATGTCGACGGAATCGTTAATGAACGTGCCGGGTTGACAGCCTCCTTTGAGTCGTATCTGGTCGGTGACGCAGCCTCTCCCCGCTATCATAGTAACCGTACGGTCAAAGAGGGTAAAATCGGTGAGCCTCACGCCGGACCTGATACCGATTTGTCTTTGGCCGGGAAGGCGGGTACACTGACTAAAATCGGTACCACAGGAGTTTATGAGCTGTCTTCATATGCTCCGGTTGGTGTGGAAGGTTTGAACTGGGGCCTCATTACCAACGGTGCCCTGAAAGAGGTTGTTGTACCAAAGGCCGAGGGAGAAGCAGAAGATCTGATGCAGAAGTATCAGAAGGCCTATGGGTACTATGATGTTTTTTTGGTTGCTCCAGACGGTTATTCCTTTTATACGGCAGAAAAAGAGGCTGATTATCAAACCAACCTGATCACCGGTAAGTACGGCAATACCAACTTGGGACGTTTGATCAGCAAAGTGGTGGACACCAAGAAACCAGGAATGGCTGATTATAAGCGATATGAGCCGTCAGGAAATGCTCCGGCAGCATTTGTGGCAGCTCCTGTTCTTGAGAAAGGTCAGCTTGTTGCAATAGTGGCGGTACAGATTTCAGATAAGCAGATTCAGGAGATCCTGGACGAAACAACCGGCTTGGGAAATACCGGTGAAACTTTCTTGGTTGGCTATGAGGATTTCGTTCCCCGGTCCGATTCTCGTAAAGGCCTTACCCTGCTTCAGGATAAACCTCTGAAAACCGAGTTGATCGATGCAACTTCGGAAACGGGTCAGGCTCAGTTTCGACGTGCTCCTGATTACGTTGGCGATGAAATTCTTGGTGCAGCGGTTCCCTTGAATCTGAGAAAAGATTTGGGAACTGATTTTGACTGGATCCTGATTGCTAAGATCGACGTTAAAGAAGCATTGGAGGCTGTTGCAACAATTCGTAACCGTGCTATCGGACTTGGTATTGCCCTTATCGCTATTGTGGCAATGATTGCTTGGTTTGTTGGTGGAGCTTTTGCCGCTCCTATTGTTGCTATTGCGGACGTTGTTCGTCAGGTTGCTTCGGATCGTGACCTTACACTGTCTGTTCCGGTTACCTCGCAAGACGAGGTTGGCCAGATGGCTGACGAGTTCAATGCTATGTTGCTTGAGTTGAACACCGCGTTCTCCGAGGTTCAGACGGTATCCCAGGCTGTTGCCGCAAACGCCCAGAACGTGTCTGGTCGTGCTTCCGCTAACAGGGACAGAGCCGAGGTTGAGGCTCAGCAGGCTGAGAAAACACGAGAGCTGCTGCAAACAATGGGTCAGACAGCCAGTCAGGTTGCTGAAGGTTCCAAGGCGCAGCAGGCAAGTGCGCAGCGATCTCAGCAAACCATTGCCGAGTTGCTCCAATCTATGGATACAGTGAGTGACGCTGTTATCAAACAGTCTGAAGAAGCTGAAACAGCTACCGATCGTGTTGGTGCGATGGGTGAAACTGGTGCTCTTGTTGTGGCCACATCCAATGAGCAGGGCAAAAAGGTTATGCAGGTGACTGCATCCATGAACGAGATCACCGCAGCTGTACGGAACATGGGTCAGGCGGTAGACTCAGCTACAGCCCAGGGTCAGGAAGCCATCCAGGCTGCTCATGACGGTAGAACCGCTGTTGATAACACGGTTGCCGGTATGCGCGCTATTGCGGATTCATCTGGACAGATCTCTGAAATCATCGGCGTTATTACAGAAATCGCTGAGCAAACAAACTTGCTGGCTCTGAACGCCGCCATTGAGGCTGCCCGTGCCGGTGCACATGGTAAGGGTTTTGCGGTTGTTGCTGATGAGGTTGGTAAACTGGCGCAGCGTTCCTCTGAAGCTGCTAAGGAAATTACCCAGCTGATTAAAGACTCTTCTGCCAGTGTTGAGGCGGGAACAAGGTACTCTGAAGAATTGCAGGGCGCTCTTACTAAGATTGATGCCAGTGGTCGTAATAACATGCGCTCCATTGAGGAGATTGCATCAGTTGCTCGAGTTGTTGAAGGTGATATCCAGAACGTTCAGACCCTTGTTCAGGAACTGAACAGGTTGGCGGAAGATATCTCCAGAATGGCTGGTGAGCAGGGTTCTCGTCGTCAGGCGGCTGAGGCAGCGCTGTCCTCTATGGTTCAGCAGTCTCAGATCATTAGTGCGCTGGTATCCGAAGCGAGTGCTGGTTCAAGTGCCATCGACTCTGAGATGCGCGAAATTGTGGGTCGTACCGGTACGCTGAACGAATTGGTTGCTGCTCAGGGTGAACGTTCCCAGAACGCGGTCAGGATTGCCCAGCAATCCTTTGAAGGTGCGCAGAAAACAGTTGAGGGAGCCGGTGTGGTTGTGTCCATTACCGAAGAGTTGCAGAATGCTTCCGAAAGACTGCGTAAGCAGGTTGAGCAGTTTAAGCTGTAAGCTCATCCTTTGTTTGTTTCCGTACTCTCTGTCTCCGTATCGCTCTGCGTTTTCCTTGTTTTTTTGGGGGCGCAGGGCGGTATCTTATTTTTTGTCGGAAGGTGAGAACTGAATCGGAAAATATAAAAAAAATAAAACGTTTACAACTTTACAACGGGCCGCACGGACAAAGGTCTGTTGAGCAGTTAATCCTTATAAAGGAGAAAAGCCATGGCTGATACTTTTACAGCCGACAAAGCAACCGACCAGGAAGAAAAAGAACAGCTTATGCAGCTGGTCGGTTTTACCATCGGCAAAGAGCAATTTGGAGTAAATATTCTCATGGTACAGGAGATTATTCGTTCAGCTCCTATTACCTCTGTACCCAATTCGCCCGATTTTATAGAAGGTGTTATTAATCTGCGCGGTAATATTATTCCTGTCATTGAGTTGAGAAAGCGGCTCAACCTGTTTAGGAAGGATAGTGCCTCCAAAGATTCCTGGATATTGATTCTGGACATTAACAGCAGGGTGACCGGATTCATCGTTGACTCTGTAACGAGGGTATTGAAAATTATGGAAAGTTCTATTGAACCTCCGCCGGAAGTTGTCGTGGCCGGGCTTGCTAATCAATATATCCGTGGTGTCTGCGATATCGGTGAAGGTCTGCTGATCATGCTTGATTTTAACCGTATCCTTCTCGCAGATGAATTAAAGTTGCTTAAGGCAATAGAGGGAGAGTAACCAGATGAGTAAGCGAGTTCTGATAGTCGATGATTCATCTATGATGCGTAAGATGATCGCAAAATTATTACAGCCGCCAGGCCATATTGTGGTGGGGCAGGCGAAAAACGGACTGGAAGCGATTGAGCTGTATAAGGCCCTGAAGCCTGATATCGTTACGATGGATATCACCATGCGTGAAATGGATGGCCTTGCAGCCGCAGAGGAAATTTTACGGTATGACAGCGGCGCACATATTATCTTCCTCTCAAATCTTGATGAAGAGATATATCGGGCTGAAGTTGAGCGTCTCGGAGCACGGGGATTTGCCAGCAAGCATAAGGCGAGAGAAATTCTGGAGCTGATAGAAAAATCGGAATCTGACGAATAAATCACGGGTGATCTCCGACTACCGGAGCGGAGATTATGCTGACTCCGCCTTGCCTGTATTCAGTTCAGAACTCTCAGAGAGCAGGAGGAGGAGGAAAAGAGGAAGAAGACTTTTGCTGAGAGCGTATACGTTGAACATGGGGAGACTTGAATCTTATACATGTGACGTCTCATGACCTTGGAGAAAATTGCGGGCAGTTTGGTGGAGGGCGGTTTAGGCTGTTCGTCACAAAGTTCATCTTAAAACGGATTTGTCGCCTATGTCTACTTTGTTACAGGCAGCAAACAATGTGAGTCTGAAGAAAAAGGCACAGCTTTTTTTTGTACTCAATTTTTTGTTGACCATAATTGCAGCAGCAGGCCTTCTCTATGTATTTGTCAAGCACTGTGACGAGACTACAAAAATTATTCATGCTTTATTAAGCGTTATCCTGTTTTTTTTGTTGAGTGTTCAAGTTGCCGCCATGATTTATTTCAAAAGCAATATTATAAAGCCCTTAGCTGAGATGCAGGCGGCAAGTAGACTCATGGCGGACGGTCATCTTGAAACATTGAATTATATGAAAAGGGCGGATGAGATCGGCTCTCTCGGCGAAAATATTAATGACTTAGCTGTAAACATGCAAGAGGTTTTGCTTTTTGTGTGGAATCATGGTCAGTTGAGCCGGGATTTGCTGGAAAATATTGCCAATGATTTGAATTTTTCATTAGAAACGGAGAAACCACCCGGTTCTAGAGTAGAGAATGGTATACAAAAAGATATCAGTAAAATGCATCGAAATAATGAAGACCTTAAAGCTATTGTCATGTCATTTAGTTATTTTGAAATTAAGCTGGAAGATGAGAAAATGGTTTCTGATTACCAGCAGGAGTCCGGAGTAACAGCCTCCTGAATTGAAAGAAAGTATTTGGTGCTGGCTAGCAATCACAGAAGACAGAGACGTAAGGAAAACTGAGCTGGTCAGGCAGGGGAAGGCGCCGGATAGTGAGATATGTGTCCTGAGTATAAGAATAATCAGATAGTTACAAGGTGGAGAATATGATAGACTCATCAATGTTACCGGATTTTATTGTTGAGGCGGCTGAACATCTTGAAGAGATGGAAAGCAGTCTTCTCCGGCTTGAACAGGATTATGAAGATAAAGAGGTCTTGGATGAAATTTTTCGTTCAATTCACACGATAAAAGGGGCTGCTCAGTTTGTGGGTATTGAGCGGGTCTCGGAGCTGTCTCATAAACTGGAAAATCTCCTTGATCTTATTCGCAGGCACGAGATTACACTGAACACCGCGATTACAGATTTGCTGATTGCCGGTAAGGATCGGTTAGCGCTTTTGGTTGACGAGCTTGAGCGCACGCAGGCTGAGAAAACTGAAGTTTCCGATTTAGTGGAGCAGGTACGGAGGGTTGTTGAAGGCGATGTTGATGTTGATGTTGATGCAGGTGAGACAGGAGCATTAGAAACGACTTCCGCTGAAGATGAGCTGCATGAAAATCAGCTGCATGAGGAAGAGTCTGTGGGAGACCGTCCAGGCCTTCTTGCTGAAGACAGCATGTCGGATGAATATGATGAGGAACTCTACAACATTTTCCTTCAGCAGCTGAAAGAAAACATCCCTTTTCTGTACGCTCAGACCGTTGAATTATCTATTTCCGTGGACAAGCAAGATGTTCTGTATCGCTGCAGCGACTCAATCAAGAGTCTCAAGTCCTCTGCCAACTACATGGGCTATGAAAAGCTTACGCAGCATTACTCCAACTGGCAGCATGCTATCGAGAATGCGGTTGAGCAACTTTCAAGCGGTAAAATGCCCAACCTGACCTTTATGCAAGATTATTTGGACGAGATTATACGATCTTTTCCCCAAGCAATGGAAGGATATTCGCAGGATGATGCGGACATACTCGGCGATAGCTTAGGAAGGGTGAACGATGATGCAGCCCTCATTGATTCAGCCCTGAATTCTATTTTTGCCGATGAAGAAGAGCTGGCAGCCATTTCAGATGGTCCTGTCGCTCGTAACGTAGGCTTGAATGAAGGCGCATCTGAGCAGGAAGAAGGAGAAAGCCAGGGCATTGACCTTGATCGGGCATTAGATTCTATATTTTCTGACGAACACTCCGATACAACAGCAACAGGGGGAGAGAGCGCGGGCATTCTCAGCTTGGATAACGATATTTCCCACGAGGATGGACCGTTAGCCTTTGCGATGGAGAGAGGCGGAGCAGATACGGTTCGCCTTGAGTACGAGCTTTCCGACGATGAGTATGATGAAGAACTCATCTCTATTTTTCTGAAGAAACTTAAGACGGATATTCAATATATTCAAGCGCGGATTGCTGAATATCTGGCAGGCGGTGATAAGAGAACAATACTTGAGAGCTGTCACGATGCTATCGGTCGCCTCGCCTCCTCGGCGAATTATATGGAGTATATCAGTCTGACGGAGTTTTGTGAGGCATGGCAAAGTGTTGTTGATGGGTATCTTGTTGATTTTTCATCAGGTGGAGTGTCTGATGTCGCCGGAGGCCTACAGGGATTTGTCGACAAGGTTATCGATGTATATCCCCGGATTATAGAAGATAATCAGTCAGGAGATTTGGCGGCGCTTTCCAACGATGCTGACGACAGCGAAGAAAACGATACTATGTTTTCTCTTGCAGACGAGATGTTGTCTGATTCTCAAAGCTCCGCAGGAGACTCTCTAGGAGAGGATGGTGGAAGCAGAGGACGTGAAAGCTCTTATAGCACATCAACAGAGAAGAAAGAAAGCGTTGGTAGCGTGGCGTCTGGAAGGGATACCGATAAAACATCGGATGTCTCTGCGGAATATGAGAAGAGAGGAGCTGAAGATAAGGCGCTTTTCGATAAGTTGAGCAACGCATTAGATGTGTCTGAATACGCAGGCGGTTCATCAGCGGATTCCATAGACAGTGTTATAGAAGAAATTATGGAAGCTCCGAGGCAGGAAGAGGAGCATGCCGAAGAGATCAAAGCAGCTCCGGGGATAACCTCAGCTGATATTTTCGCTGAAACGGTGAGGAACAGCGAAGGGGCTCAGAGTTCAGGTGCTCATTTGTTGGACAAGGTTGTAGCTTCAAATGGGGAAGACGTTATTGAAGTAGCGGCTTTTGAAGATAAAGCTGACCAAACAGATGAAATGGATGAAACCGATGAGCCTGCTATTCAGGAGGAACCCGTAGCGGAGAATGCAGCAACAGAAGGGGATGATGTAGATATCTCTGCTGAGGAGGAGGCGGATTTTGAACAATTTGAGGTTCTTGAACAGCAAGCTCAGCAGGAGGAAAAGGAACAGGCACCAGCCAAGAAGGCAGCTGTTCGGAGCAGTATCAGGGTTGATGCAGAAAAAATTGATTACCTGATGAATCAGGTCGGAGAGCTGGTTGTAAGCAGGGCCTATTTTGCGCAGCTTGTTAACGAGATGAGAGGGTTGGAACAGCTACTTATCGACTCTTCCGGGGTTTCTAAGAGCCAACTGAAGCCACTTCATGAGTTTGCTTTCCGTTTGAGCGAGGCCGGTGTTCATCTCGGACGTGTGTCCAACGAACTTCAGGAAGGCGTGATGAAGGTCAGGATGCTGCCGATTGATCAGCTGTTTAAGCGCTATCCACGTTTGGTACGAGATTTAATCCATAACACGGATAAGGATGTCAGGCTAATCACCAAAGGTGAAGAAACCGAGCTTGATAAAATGGTCATTGAGTCCATCTCTGATCCTTTGATTCACATCATCAGAAACTCTGTTGATCACGGCATTGAAACTGTAGAGGAACGCCTGCGGGCTGGGAAACCGGCTCAAGGTTCATTGGTTTTGGAAGCCTTTCACGAGAGTGATCATATTGTGCTAGAAATCACCGATGACGGCAGGGGAATTGATATACAACGGATCAGAGAAAAGGCCTTGGAAAAACGTCTTGCCAGAAAAGAAGAGCTGGAGCGAATGTCTGATCAGGAGTTGACACACCTGATTATGCTGCCTGGTTTCAGTACCGCAGAAAAAACGACCAAGACCTCTGGGCGAGGTGTTGGAATGGATGTGGTCAAAAAGAATATTGAGAAGCTGAACGGTACGGTTGAAATTGTTTCTGAGAAGGGAAAAGGAACACGGCTTCGCATTAAGATTCCTCTCACCATGGCTATTATTCAGGCCTTGATGGTGCGGGTCGGCTTGGAGAAATTCACCATTCCTCTGACCACTGTTGAGGAGACGCTGAGGGTTTTCCGTCATGAAATTTCGGAAATAGAAGGTGTTGATGTTATTCATCTTCGCGAAAGCACCATGCCTATTTTTCAACTTGCCAAAATTTATAATATTGACCGTCAAGGGCAGGAAGAAGGAAAGATGTTTGTTGTTGTGGTGAGCACCGGAACCCAGGAATTGGGATTGGTTGTTGATGAACTTCTTGGACAGGAAGAGGTTGTTATTAAGCCACTTGCTGACTATTTACGAGTTGAAAGTGGTTTTAGTGGAGCGACTATTTTGGGTGACGGTGGCATCTCACTTATTTTGGATATCCCTGAGCTTGTAAAAATAGCAAAAGAAAACCAGGTTGTTCGGCAGGAGCAGCGTTCGTTGAATTTTAAACGAAAAAAAGGCCATTCTGTAGAGACGCAGACGGTTCATTAAGCTTACTGTCAGGTGGGTTGGAAAAAAAATCAGGACCAGATAAGAACGGCAGCAGAATGAATTGTTAAGCGTTGGGGATTCCTGAATGAGGGGAGGTAAGCTGCGGTATGGATAAAAAACTTAAGGTTCTTGTCGTTGACGATGCGACTTTTATGACCAAAGCAATCAGTGATCTGCTGGAATCGGATGCTGATATAGAAGTGGTCGGCGTTGCAAATAACGGCCTAGAAGGACTTGAAAAGATAAAAGAACTTCAGCCAGATGTTGTTACTCTTGATATAGACATGCCGGTTATGGACGGGCTACAGGCTGTCCGTCACATCATGATTGAATCCCCGGTGCCTATCGTGGTTTTGAGTTCGTTGTTCAGTGACGGCTCTATCACGTTTGAGGCGTTACGGCTCGGGGTTGTTGATTTTGTGGCAAAGCCCTCCGGGGCGATATCAAGTGATATTCATACAGCCAAGCAGCATATTGTTGATCGTATTAAGCTTGCTTCAGCTGTTAATTTCCAGAATATACGGCGTGTTCGGATCAATAAGCGGAAAAAGGAGGAGGGGCTTGCAGATTTGTACGGATTCCATCCCCTTGACTACATTATTGCCATAGGAACATCGCTAACCGGACCCAATACCTTTATACGCTTGATGACCAGGCTGAATGCCGGTCTTCCTGCTGCTGCTGTTATTCTTTTGGAGATTTCTCCCAAAATACTTACTGCCTTTGCTGAAAAGTTCAACGAATTTGTTTCTTGGAAAATTGAAGTGGCTCGCCAAGGCACAGTCCTGGAGCAAGGGGTTTGCTATATTCAATCGAATGTAGCTTCATTGACTGTCGGGCTGAACGAAAACGGAGACCCTTGTTTTCAGCTTGGAGATCGAGTTGAAAATCCTTTGGATACCTTTTTTCAATCGGCAGCAGAGGTCTTCAGAGAAAATACTGTTGGGGTGTTACTGACTGGGTACGGAGATGATGGATCAGACGGATTTGCCGCGATTCAGGGAAAGTCCGGCAAGACCATAGCACAGAGCGTGGAGACGTGCGTTTATCCCAGCCTGACTGATACTGCAATTAAACGAAATAAAGTAGATTTGATTGTTGAAGAAGCAAAGCTTGCCGAGGCTATCGAGTCTGTTATTCGATAACAATATGTTATAGATATAGTATAGATATAGAAATGTCGGGCAGTAAGATATTTACAAGAGTGAAGAACGATCCATCCAGCTTATAAAACTAATTTTTGAGATAGAGACGACGGCGAGCAGATACCTGATGAAGACCGTGAAGGAAAAAGAGGAGGCTTTGCTGTCCTGTGTACAAAGAAGAAACACAGCGATTGATTGAATAGATATAATTATTATATATATTAGGGAAGTACACTATGATTATTACATGCGACAATTGCAGGACCAGGTATAAGGTTGCTGACGACATAATTAATAAACCGGCATTGAAGGTGCGCTGTTACAAGTGTAATAATAAATTCACGGTGTACAAAAATGATCCGTCAGACGACTCTTTTCTCTTGCAAGACGAGGTATCTCCTGATGATCATCGCATCATCACCGTGAGTAATCAGAAGGGTGGTGTTGCCAAAACAACCACCTGTCTTAACTTGGCGGTTGCGCTGGCGAGTATGGGCAAAAAGGTCTTGCTGGTTGATTTTGACGTACAGGCCAACCTTACTATCCTGCTGGGTTTTAGGAAAACCCGATCTTTTTATGAATTACTGAACAAAGAAGTGAAGGGGATAAGTGATATTATTCTCCATACGAAATACCCCAATTTGTCCTTACTGCCCTCAAACAGCAAGATGGCCTTGCTGAAAAAAAGGTACCTGACCCAACATAATTTTGAGTATCTGCTGCGCAACAGATTGCAGGAGATAGAGAAGAAATATGATCATATCTTAATAGATACCCCACCATCTATCGAGTTTTTTACGCTGAATGCTCTGATAGCAGCACAGCTTGTGATCGTGCCGACCACATGCGAGTATCTTTCAATGCACGGCGTGTCACAGATAAGCGATATTATTAAAGTGCTGAAAGGAATTGATCATGATGTCGAATATAAAGTGCTTATCACCATGTACGATGCACAGAAGACATCAGAGCGGGTGATTGATGAAAAAATTCGGCGAAAATACGGAGCAATGCTTTGTAAAACGGTTATTGAGCTTGATGACAAGATGCAGGAATCACATATTGTTAATCTCCCTGTTCAATACTATGATGAAAAGAGTAGGTCCGGTGAGCAATATCAGGCCTTGGCTCGGGAGCTTGCCGGATAAAAAAATATCGGAGTTGCACTGATGATGACAGAAACACATTCCACGTTGACGAAAAATATCGCCCCGGTTCTGTCGTTCACAGTTCTGGTTCTGGTTTGGGAACTCACAGTACGTTTCGCTGGTTGGGATAGCAATGTGCTGCCCGGCCCGTACAGCGTGTTAGAGAGTATGATTGAATTAATAGTCACCGGTTCTCTGTTCAAGCATACCGTGGCTAGCTTATTCAGAGTAACCTGGGGATTCTATATTGCCGTGATGCTCGGAATTCCTTTGGGTATTATTTTGGGAAGGAGCCAGATTGCCTCCATACTGCTGAATCCGATTATTCATTTTCTTCGTCCCATATCTCCCTTGGCCTGGATACCGTTGGCTATGCTCTGGTTCGGAATAGGTGATCAGCCAGCTGTTTTTTTGATTTTTCTTTCGAGCTTCTTTCCTATTGTTGTTGCCACAACAGTTGCTGTTCGTTCGATCAATCCTACCTATTTTTACGTTGCAGCCAATTTTAATTTTAGCAGAAAAGAGGTGATTCAGAAAATAGTTATTCCTGCCATCATTCCTGATATTATTACAGCACTGCGCCTGACTGTCACCATTGCCTGGATTGTTGTGGTTGCCGCTGAGATGATCGCCGTTCAATCCGGGCTTGGCTATCTGATCCTTGATTCAAGGAACGGGTTGCGTTTGGATTACGTTATGGACGGAATGATCGTTATCGGCCTAATCGGCCTCTACCTAGACTATATTATGCGCCGTCTCGGCAGGATTGAGTCTGCATCCTGGGGACTCGGGCAAGCATAGGGGAAAAGAAAAAATGGGACATATACAGATCGATAATCTGTGCAGAGAATTTGTCAAAAAAAGAAAAAAGAAGCGCGAGGATGACAATTCTCCCTATGAAGAAAAGGTATCTGTGCTTGAGGATATCAATATTGAAGTGGAAGACGGTGAGATGGTCTGTCTGCTCGGTCCTTCCGGCTGTGGCAAATCGACTCTTCTTCGTATCATTGCCGGTTTTGACAAGCAGACCTCAGGAAAAATTCTTATTGACGGTCAAGAAATTACTGGCCCGAGTTCGGATAATATTTTTGTTTTCCAGCATAGCGGGCTGCTGCCGTGGATGACAGTCTGGCAGAATGTGGAACTGGGCCTACGGAATATGGAAGATGCCGAAGAAAAGAGGACAGAAATCCAAGAATATATTGAGATGGTAGAGCTTGACGGCTTTGAGGATCATTATCCGCGTCAGCTGTCAGGAGGGATGCAGCGCCGCGCAGAATTGGCTCGGGCCTTAGCGGTCAACCCTGATATCCTGATCATGGATGAGCCTTTCAGCGGACTCGACTTTCTTACCCACATGAAAATGCGGGAAGAGGTGGTCAATATGCACCAATTTCTCGGTAAGACTATTTTAATTGTGACGCATGATATTGATGATGCGTTAATTATGGGGGACCGAGTGGTGGTCTTCAGTAAGAGACCTTCACAGGTAAAAATGAACCGTAAGCTAGATTTTCCTCATCCGAGGATTGTGTTTAACAAACAGACAGAGTTGAGTCAACTCCGAGACGAATTGTTCTTGATGCTTGGAGTCAGCTATGCAGTCTAAGGAGTCTAAAGCTGGGAAAAAGAAATTTATCTGGACGAGGTCTTGGCGTTTTGTTGTAGGAAGTGTTATCTGGGTTGTGGTTATATCCGGACTGCACTGGTGGTTGAATTATGATCATAGTGGTAAAAAAATATTTAAAATTGGCTACATGCCTGTTGTTACCAATATGGCGGCTCCTTTGCTGGATCATGCCAGTGCCAACAAGGAAGGTGATATCCGTTTCAAGGCTTTGAAATTTAGTTCATTTGCCGAGATGGGCGAAGCACTGCGGAATGATCAGATTCAGGCGGCATTTATCATTGCCCCTCTTTCCATTGTTCTTCGTCAGCAGGGAGTGGACGTAAAGGTCGTCTATATAGGTAATCGGCATGAGAGCACCTTTGTCACAAGAAAGGATCTGAATATTCAGAATATTCAAGGGCTGGCCGGCAGGACAGTTGCTGTACCCATGCGTTTCTCTGGCCACAATCTCAGTCTGTTGCGATTGATGGAAGAAAATAATATGGGCGGTGAAATTAATATCGTGGAACTTAATCCTCCGGATATGGCTGCCGCCTTGGTGACCGGTTCACTTGATGGCTACTATGTTGGTGAACCCTTTGCTGCTCAGACGTTAAAAAATGGCAATGCGAACCTTCTCTTTAATGTTGAGGAGGTCTGGCCATCCTTTATTTGTAACCTTGTTATTGTGAAGCAAAGCCTGATAGAGGAAGATCCTGAAGTTGTGGAAAAATTTATCAACGGGGCAGTCCGTTCAGGTTTATGGGCGGAAAAACATCCTGATGAGGCTGCCGAGATAGCGGCACGATATTGGTCCCAGCCGGTAGAGTTGGTGCAATATGCTTTACATGCCTCGGGAGGACGAACGCTGTATGATCAATTCCTCCCAAAAATTGCAGAAATGCAGGAGATTGCAGATCTGATGGTACGCTATAAGCTGATTGATAATAATGAGATCGACGGACTTGTGGATCAGCAGTTTGCCAAAAATGTTGATATAGGTGATGTTGAAACAATTGATGATATTCTTCGATAGCTGCTGGAGAGTGTATCTTCGCTATGCTTTCTCGCGTAACGAGGTGGATGAGTATACAAGAATGCTCATGCCTCGGTAAGACGGATTGTTCTGATTATTTAAAGTGCAATGGTGAATACAATAACAGGAAAGTGCAGAAGGAAGTCTCCTCGGATTGATAAGCAGGTAAAACTGAGTGTCGGTACGTTGCAGTACCCGATGACCAACGTGGATATGAAAATCGGGTATACCAGCAATGTTTCCGAGACCGGTCTTTGCTTCACCACTGATGAGCTTTTTAAGAACGGAACTATTTTACAGCTCGTTGTTGAGTTGGTTGGCTGGCAGCATTATTTGCGTACCACAGCGGCAATTCTTGATGTGGAGACCGTCTCAAAGCCGCTGACGGCTGTTGCCGAGGTAGTTTGGTCGAAAAAATTGACCGATAATGAAGAGAAATATGCTGTTGGCATCCTCTTTAAAGATATTTATGAGGATGATCTGCAAGCCTTTAAAAAATATCTTGGGAGAATGCTTGACAAAAAAAAATGACAAGATGTATCTCAAAAAGTTTTTACCAAAAAGTGGCTTGCAGCGCCAGTTGACTTTTTATATCGTTTTTATCGGAGTTGTTTTTTTAACAATGGCTGTGGAGATGAATGGTTTTCTTCGCGGGGAAAAAATTTTCGGTATCTTGAATGATCTTGTTTCGTCGGAAGTAGCAGCTGATCTTGTCGAACATATTCTCCTGAAAGTTCGGGTTATGCTGGGAAATCTCCTCCTTGCCATCGGTCTGGTTATGATGCTCTTCACGAAGAGGATCATGTTTCCTCTGGAGCGCATTATCGAGGGAACCAGAGCAATGAGTGCCGGTGATTTTTCGACGACTTTACCGGAGCAGAGCAGGGATGAACTCGGTGAACTTGCTCGGCATATTAATGAATTAAATGCTAATGAACAGGAGCTTATTCTTCTGACCAAGGGCATGGCTGATCAGATTCGTCAGACCTTGGTGGAGGGAGAGGATGGAACAAAAATTGCTGAAGCTGTCGAAATTATTGATGAGCTGGAAGAGGCTCTGTCGGAATTCGGCAGGAGCTTTTATCAGTGTTAGGGGCCTTTGAATTTTGGCAGATGTTGCCTGTCGGCGTGGTGATTGCATCCGTGGCCATGTTTTTCGGACTGGGCGGCGGTGTTCTGTGGATGCCTGTATTGCTGATGAGTACGGACCTGGATCCGAAAGATGCCGTGGTTTGTACCATTATGATTCAGTTCTTCGGCCAGCTCAGTGCATCATACAGTAATAATCGCGCTGGGCTGATTGATTGGCAGCTTGTTCGCTTGATGAGTACCTTTGGAATTCCTGCTGTCATCGGCGGCGTGCTGTTATCTTTTCTGCTGCATCCGGTGTGGATAGAGCTTTTTCTCGGGCTGACGATTTTTTTTATTGCCTATGTTTTTCTGCGTGGAGATGATTTTTTTGTTGCTGGCTCGGATAAAGCAGATCTTGAAGCTGCACGCCGGGGTAGGGGCATAACCTTGCTCGGAAGCGTATTAACCGGGTTTCTTGGAATAGGTGTCGGAGATTGGCTGGTGCCTTTTTTCAATATGCGTTGCAAGCTTGCCATGGTTCGTTCGGTTTCGACCTGTATTGCGCTGATGATGATACTTTCACTCATAGCGCTAAGTGTCCATCTCCTGCTGGGTCGGACTATAGAGTGGCGTGTTGCAGTACCCGGAGCTGTCGGTGTTTTGATTGGAGCGCAGGTGGGATCGAGGCTGCTGCAAAGAGTTCCAGAAACTCATTTTAAAGAATTCTTTGTCCTTATGCTGGTGTTTATCGCAACACATGTCACCTTTAATGCCTTGTAAGAAAATTTTGTATATTTGAAAAAAGTGCCTGCATATGAAACATCCTGTTGGAAGCGGTTTTGTTGGTGAGATTGAAGGACTCGGGCTTGTGGATCTTGTCCAATTCGCCTGTCTTGCCGGAGACGATAGAAAATTAAGTGTACTTAGTGAAGATAATAGAGGGGTTCTTTATTTTGCTGATAATGAAATTATTCATGCTGAGTTCGGTGAGTTAAGCGGCGAAGAGGCCTTTTATCGCATTATGAGTTGGCCCTCGGGCACCTTTAGTATGCTGTTTGCCTCCACCAATGTGCGGACCATTGATTCTTCTTGGAATTTTCTCTTGTTAGAGGCTGCTCGACGTATTGATGAGCAGTACAAAAGTAAAATGCCTACTGATGACGAATCAGCCCTGCCTAAGGTTTTGGTGGTGGATGATTCCCGTTTTTTTACCAAAGCATTTATTAAGCTCTTTGAAGAGCAGATCAACGCCCAGGTCGTTGGAACCGCAACAAATGGAAGGGAGGCTCTCAAATTTTTGGAGATGCAGGTTCCAGATCTTGTTACTTTGGATATGACCATGCCGGTTATGAGCGGTGATGTCGCGTTGAAGCATATCATGATACGTTCCCCAGCGCCGGTGGTACTGGTCAGCAATTTTAACGATCAGCATTATTCAAGAATGATGGACTTTATGCGGTACGGCTGCGTGGACATGGTTGCTAAGCCGACCAGTCCAGAATCCTGGACGCTGATAGGTGAGCGGCTGCAATATATCCTGCTTAATGTCAAAGACTTTTGTGTTGATAATGTCAGCAGAGCAAAGAAATTAAAACCGGTTGATCCTAAGGCAAAACAAAAACCTGAGAAGAAAGCAGGCAAGTTGCTGCTGATACTGGGCGGACTCGGCGGCATGCTGGAGTTGCAGAAAATTATCCCGGCCCTGCATTATGACAGCGATATGGCTGTGCTGGTACTACAGAATATGTATCCAGGTATTGTGCAGTATTTGGCTTCATATCTTGATAGTTTTACCCCGTACACGGCCACGCCCTTACTTCAGACAAATAAATTGCTGGGAGGGCAATGTTTGGTAGGTAATTGTCACGGGCAAAGACAAATACTTCTTTCTGAAGGAGTTCCCGTGCTGAGCAGCCTGGAAAATGACGATGGGATACAGCTGATAAATACTGATGGGCTGCTTCGTTCTGCGGCCGATGTCTTCGGCTCAGCATTAACAGTGCTTTTTCTCAGCGGTGTAGAGCAGGATATGAAAGAAGGAATGGAAACGGTTGTCACCCACGGGGGGAAAATTATTCTGCAGGATCCTGATTCCTGCCTGCTGCCCCGTTCAATTGAGGGATTTCGTACCTTAGGTATGGAAGAATGCAGTCTGAAGCCTGAAGAAATAGCGCCATATATTAGTACTATGACTTGATTCAATCTTCAGTCCCAGACCGGCTAGCCCGGTTGCTTGCGTTGCATAATCAGGGAGAAATCTCCTGCATTTTCTGTATGTAGGGTGCCCCGTAGGGGCGAACTCCTGTGTTCGCCCTGAACGTTTCGGTATACAAGGATTAACTCTTTTTATGATACTGAATTTTTAGCTTATGATTCGCCAATGTCTTTTTTGTGGGTCGTTTTTTTTAAAAGCGTATCTCACTGCTGCTGTTTTCTTTTTTTTGCTGGCCGGACAATGTTTCGTGCCGACCTCTTCTTTAGGGTTCAGTATCGGAGAAGAGAGAGACATCGGCGAACAATTATTGCTTGCTGTACGCAGTGAATTTGAACTTCTTGATGATCCTGATATCGTCCAATATATCAACAGGATCGGTCAGCAGGTACTTGCTATAGCCGGACCACAGTACTTTGATTATCATTTTTTTGTGGTCAAAAACGACGAGTTCAATGCCTTTGCCGCGCCTTCCGGGCTGATCTTTTTTAATTCCGGGCTGATTAAAACCATGCAGTCCGAGAATCAGTTGCTCAGTGTCCTCGCTCATGAGGTGGGACATGTTGTAAGCAGACATCTTTCTCGGCGTATTGCCAAGCAGGGAAAGGTGACCGCAGCAAGTATGCTGTTTGGACTTGCCAGTCTTGCTGTGGGCAATCCGGCCTTAACGCAGGGGCTTTTCACCGGTGCTCTTGCAGCTAATCAGACAGCAGGCCTCAATTTTTCTCGGCAGGACGAGGAGCAGGCCGACCGGCTGGCCTTTGGCTGGCTCAGAATCATGGGGCGTAATCCGACAGCAATGGAAAGCATGCTGCAATCCATGCGCAGGATTACCCGCTATCGTTCCGAACAGTTGCCTCCTTATCTCCTGACCCATCCCAACCCAGAAGACCGCTTGGACTATGTACAGTCTTTGTTGGAGCTTGAGCGCCGAAAGATGGATAAGCCCTTTCCAGATGATGTAGGGGATTTCCCTTTTTTACGCTTTAAATATCGGGTGCTGAGTCAGTCTGTTGATCCGGAAGATTTGCGCATCCACTGTGCCAATACCCTGGCATCAACCGAGGGCGGGGTGCAGGCGACAATGGCTCATTATGGTCTGGCATTGCTCAGTGCCAAGGAAAGTAATTTCCAAGAGGCGCATAAACATCTGGAGATTGTGCAGAATGAGTTTCCAGGGAGAGATATTCTGGATATCGATCTTGCGGCCTTGTATATCGATTCTGGAGAGTTGGAAAAGGCTGTACGTTTACTTCGTCGTTTGTATCAGCGAGACCCTACAGATATGTACTGCGCCTTTAAATATGCTGGAGCAATGGCCATGAAGGGGCAGCTTGAGGCGGCAGAAAAGTTCTATCTGGAGGTTGCAAAGAATATACCGGAATATTCTCAGGCCTATTATGAACTGGCACGGGTTAAGTCCGGGCAAGGAGAACGAGGGACGAGTACATTTTATCTGGCAAAGTACTACCTGTATGAAGGACGGATAAAGTATGGGAAACAGTATTTGCGCAGGGCGGAGAAAGATCCTCAGGTTCCTGCTGCCCTCCAGGAAGAGGCAAAGGCAATTTTGAAACGGCTCAAGGAGCTTGAAGACGCATAATGTTCAAAGCACGTAACGTACAAGATATCCCTTGAGTAACGACATGTATCAGCAACCGGATTGGATAGACGGAGTATGTTAAAAAGATTTTCTGTTTCATTGGAGGAACATCTCCTTGATCAATTTGATGATTATATCACCATTCACGGTTATTCCAATCGTTCTGAGGCCATTCGTGATCTCATCCGCAAGAAGTTGGTAAACGAGCAATGGCAGCAGGACAGCGAGGTCGTGGGCGTTGTCACCCTGGTGTTTGATCATCATCAGGCTCAGTTGCAGGAACGCATCACAGATCTCCAGCATAACTATTATCGACTGATTACTTCGACGACTCATGTGCATATGGATCACCATAACTGTCTGGAAGTGACCATTGTCAAGGGAAATGCCTTTGCAGTCCAGGAACTTTCCGAAAAAATGATCGCCTTACGCGGCGTGAAAAGCGGCAGCCTGACTATGTCAAGCACTGGCGACGATCTGCATTGATTGCGAGGTAGCAGACGAATGAAGAATCATGGAGTATAGAACAGGATCAGTCGGTCGGGTTGTCACTATTCGTTTTGATCACGGAGATGATTTTCTCGAAGGGTTAAAGGAAGTTCTCCTCAAGGAGAAAATACGAAGCGGCTGGTTTCAGGTTATCGGTGCTCTGGATAAAGCCGGGGTGGTTATCGGCCCGAAAGAGCCTGTTGTTCCGCCGGATCCCATTTGGCAGGAAGTGGACGGAGTGAGCGAGCTTATCGGCTGCGGGTCCGTGCATATGGACGGCGAAGAACCGAAGATTCATCTGCACGGGGCATTGGGAGAGCATGGAGAAACGCTCACCGGCTGCATCCGTAGAGACAGCCGGGTCTACCTCTTGCTTGAGGTGGTTGTCTTTGAGTTGCTGGGGATGAATATTGCTCGCCCGTGGGATGAGGCAGCCGGGATCAGCCGGTTGATTTTTCAATAAGACGGGGCTAGGCAGAAGGAGGGGGGAGGCCGGAATATGGCGGGAGCGACTCCTTTTATATTCGGATAGTAGGAAATATCATCTACGCTGATTTTACTTAGAATAACTTATGGATTTTGAAATAATAGGAAAAATCATCGGGATTGAAGCAATCGCAAGCGGATCAGGCA
>JBATKL010000244.1:0-1647 GCA_049669385.1 Candidatus Electrothrix sp.
GCCGTCGGTCTGTTCCCAGATCTCCGGGCCAGTCGTCCGCTGATGCATGGCCGGATTAGCAGGATTAGCAAACTGATTGGGCATCCAGCTCGGTGCATTCTCCCGCAGCAAATCCTCAGCAGAGGCAATGGCCCCTTTCATGCCCCCTGCTCCGGGGGTCAGGACAAGCTCAGCGCCGAGATACGCAAGCAGCTTGCGCCGCTCCACACTCATGGTTTCCGGCATGGTCAGAATCAGTCTGTACCCACGGGCAGCACAGACAAAGGCCAGCCCTATCCCGGTGTTTCCCGAGGTCGGCTCAATAACAGTGGTCTTCGGGGTAAGCAGGCCGTCCGCCTCTGCCGCATCCAGCATGGCCACGGCAATGCGATCTTTCACACTGCCCAGCGGGTTGGCGGATTCCAGCTTTGCCACGATCTCTGCTGCACAGCCCACTCCGATCCTACCCAAACGAACCAAGGGGGTATTGCCCACGCTCTCTGCCAAATTTGCATAAATCCGCATCTTCCTTCCCTCGCTTTTTTTGTCCCGCCCCAGAGGACTGGGATGGGCGTTATTCATTAAAGATCAGAACCGGACTGAAGCCGTATCCAGCCATATTATTATCACCAAAATGAATTTTGTATGATTTTCGCCCGGCCTGGTCTCGATGAACATGCCCTATTCGTGCCATAGGAACGGTTATGGCCTGCTCGTTATGCCGAGCGGTCATAAACCGTAACTCGACAATCTTCTCCTGTCCATCATCGGTAACAAAGGTTGTATAATCCACTTTTTTCTGGGCAATATATTCGTCCAGCACATCAGCCAGATCATCTAAGACCTCCTCTGAAGGCGAAAGAAAGAGACGATGACCAGCAGCACCCCATTTATGCTTCCAGACATAATCATCATAGGCCAAAATACCCTGACGAAAAGCCGAGGCCACCGCAGACAATTCATAACTGGCCGGATTCAAGGGGTGCTCGATATACGGAGCAAGCCGCTTAGAGACCTCAAACTGTTTGATCGGATGATTGATAAGTTGCAAGCCCTCATATCGTTTATCAAAACGATACTTCCAGGACGATCCTTCCGGGTAATTTTCCAAAAACAGGGCATCGGCCAAGATAATCCGATTGTACAGGCGGGTTATCCTCACTGGCTGACCAGCTGAGTCGGTATAATACAACCCCCTGTCCTGCTCGTAAAAATCTTCCACATCCACAATATCAACAGAAAGACCGAGCTCTTTCTGGGTTGCATAGAACTCAAAATTCGTTTTTTGCTCCTGCACCTTCCTGTCCGTGAGCACAACCCGCTCGCTCTCCTCACCCCCCAACATTTTCCGGTAGAGTTGCTGAAAATCATCCCAGCCCTTCTGCGGGCCGTCGGCAAAGAGAAAAGCCTTCTCAGCCTGCTCAACATCAGGAAGATGCTGCAACAGCATCCTGTTGAGCAAAGCGGAACTGATGGGATAGGTGGCAACAGCCTGGGGTTCGATATTACGCAGGCCCTCATCAGTCACGGCCATATCAAAGCTACCCATCGAGAATCCGCCCCCCTGTTCCGTAGGCAGGAGATTTTCCTCTTGCGGGGCAAAACCATTGGGGGTCTGAAAGGCTGGTAAACGGTCGCCTGTTGCTTCCTGTTCAATCATTGCAATGA
>JBATKL010000245.1:0-5235 GCA_049669385.1 Candidatus Electrothrix sp.
TTCAATTGTCCGTCGATCAGACCGCTGTAAAAACCCATCTGGCTTAAGGCTGTCTGTACCTGACGGATCGTTGAGTCAACAAGCTCATCCTTACACAGAGCAGGTTTCCAAACAATCTTACTGTCGCTGACCTTAACCTTCTTAACAATGGTTTTGTACTCGGCAGGAACAGTAATAACGTTCTCTTCGGCTGGCTTGACGAGTCTCTTTACTCTGACACTCTTGTACTCTGGAGGAACAGGAATTGACCGTGTTTGAGCCGGTGCAACCATTACTTTTTTCCTGATCTTCTGAATAACAGGAGGAATTGCTACGACTTCGGTCCTGGCAGCAGCAACCATTACCTGCTTGCGTACATTTCCGTACTCCGCCGGTATATTAACAACGTCTGTTCTGGCAGCTTCAACAACGACTTTTTTCCGTACCGTTCTGTATTCAGCAGGAATAACAACTTCCTGACGGCAGCCACCGATTGCGCCCGCACAGTCTTTTGGTACTTTCTTGATAACGGTTTTATACATAGCCGGAACTGCTACGTAGCACAGGGTATCACAGTCGGTCAGACCCATTCTTATATCTTCAGGAGTACAATGGGTTGCTTTTTTAATCCATTTCGCCGAAGATGCCTTGACCAGAACCTGCTCTCTCACCTCTTCATAACCGGGATTGACTATGGTGATGCTGATTTCCTCGGGAGAGACCAGAACCTGCTCATCAATCCACTCGTATCGAGCAGGAACAGATTTCAGTTCATCGGTAGCCTCTTTGACCACGACCTGCTCGTTAACCCATTCATACTGGGCAGGAACAACTTTAATTTCTTCCGATGCATCCTTAACGACAACATCTTCTTCCGTCCATTCAAATTTCGCCGGAAGTGTCTCAATCTGCTCAGAGGCCTCTTTAGCCACAACCTGCTCATCAACCCATTCGTACTCAGCCGGGATAATTTCTGTCCGTTCCATAGCTGGCGCTATTTGAATTTCTTCCTCGACGTCTTCATAGACGGCCGGAGCAAGACAGCGTGAATAACACTCACCGGGCTGAACATTGGTGGGAAACCCCTCATTAATGAATTGAGACGGATCAACTTCCCCATACTGGGCTACAGCCGGTGAAGATACCGCGAACAGGAACGCGGCAGCCATTATGAAATTTCTTTTCTTCAACATTTATTTTTTCCTCTTTCTTACGTATTTTTGAATTATTCGATGTAGAAAAAAAAGAGGCACTCAAAGAAAGGCCTCTTTCTTTTTTCTTACTTATATGACCGATTAATAGATCCCTAATGACTCTAATGTCTCGATGGTCATCCCGCCACCCTGTGGCAAATTACGCTCTGCCTGATACGACCTGAGCGCCTCATTGGTCTCCGGAGTCAAGACACCGTTCATCTCGCCGATATAGAAACCTTCACGGCTCAAAGCACTTTGCATCTCTCTGATTTTTGAATCAACAGCTTCATCCTCACAAAGAGCCGGACGCCATACGATTTTACTGTCACTGACTTTAACTTTCTTGATAAGCGTCTTGTACTCGGCAGGAACTTGAACAACCTGTTCCTCAGCCTCTCTAACAAGTTTTTTGACCCTGACAGTCTTGTACTCAGCAGCAACCGGAACCACCTCTGTCCTTGCAGGCTCAACCATAGCCTTTTTCCGTACATTTTTGTACTCAGCAGGAAGAGTAACAGTCTCTGTTCTCGCAGGCTCTACCAAAACCTGTTTCCTTACGGTTCGATATTCCGCAGGCACAGTAACGGTCTCAGTCCTTGCAGGCTCAACCACAACCTTTGTTCTGATCTGCTTATATTCTGCAGGGACAACCACTTCCTGGCGGCAGCCGCTGATTTCGCCAGCGCAGTCTTTCGGTATTTTTTTGATAACGGTCTTGTACATAGCCGGAACCGCGACATAACACAGGGTATCACAGTCGGTCAGACCCATCCTGATATCTTCGGGAGTACAATGGGTTGCTTTTTTGATCCACTTTGCAGAAGGAGCCTTGACCAACATCTGCTCTTTCACTTCCTCATAACCAGGATTGATTATGGTGATGGTGACTTCTTCAGGAGAGACCAGAACCTGCCCTTCACGCCATGCGTAAACCGCAGGAACAGCTTTGAGTTCTTCAAAAGCCTCTGTTACCACTTCCTGAACTTCCTGCCACTCGTATCGAGCAGGGATAACTTTGATCTCTTCAGACGCTTCCTTGACAACAACCTGCTCTTCCACCCAATCATACTTCGCAGGAATAACCTTAATTTGCTCAGAAGCTTCTTTGGAAACGACCTGTTCTTCGACCCATTCGTACTCGGCAGGAATAATCTTGATCTGCTCTGTAGCCGGAGCAACTTCAATTTGTTCCTCCACATCCTCAAAGACAGCCGGGGCAAGACAGCGTGAGTAACACTCACCAGGTTGAACATTTGTAGGCAATCCATCATCCTGCTGAGCACCCTGTCCAAAATCCTGTCCAAAATCCTGTTGAACATACTGAGGAGCTACTGCATCAGAAGCAGAAAACTGTCCGAGATCCTGTTGCGCTACTTGCTGACCGGCTCCCTGTTGTCCCTGCTGCTGTTGTCCCTTCCAGTCTCCTTTTCCGTCTTCACAAGGCCCGTTAACACAGGGTTTGGATCCAGAATTCTGCGGAACAGAGGCAATATCCGCAACACAACCGGTCAAGGCAAAAAGAGCAACAGCCCCGATGGCCACGCCATTCTTCATCTGTTTCATCGTACCACTCCTCCACCTCTCCGCTCATCCGCAGTTATTACAGATTCGCAAAAAAGTATTCAAGATAAACAAGTTATTTAACCAAACGATAAACTTCAGTAACATCCCAACAGGAGCGCGGCTCTTTCTGCTGCCGACTGGTTACAGCTACTGAAAATTCTGCATATTTGAGAAATACCATTCCTCCAGAAAAATAGCAATACAAAAAACTGTACAAGAAGTAAAAAATAGCTTCACCTCAGCCCTTTTTTAGGTATCACTTCTGACTTAAAGTAAATATTTTATTCTGCCTTATGCAGCAAAAATTCTTTTCATCAATTCCTGCTGCCCAACAGAGCAAATCTACCAGCTTCGAGAGTATCTTATGAACAGAACAACTAACCAGGAATAATTCTCATTCTTTATCTTTGCAAGAAGAGTACAAATAACTGCATCACCCATGTGGTTTTTTATACCACACGGTCATTTCCACCATCAATCGGTAATTGAGCTGCTGTTGTACTGGCAAACAAAGGTCCACACATTTCCGATGCTAATTCAGCAACCTGTCGACTCAACACCTCTACCCCAAGCAGATTATTTGTTTTATACTGCTGCACAGATAAACCATAATGCCTTGCCCTAGCCTCTAGCACTTCTTCTGTCCAAATTCCTGTATCAAAAACCGCATTCGGATGTAGAGCATTTATTCGAATGCCATCCTTGCCCCATTCCAAGGCAGTAACGCGCATCAACTGAGTCAAGGCTGCCTTGGAGGCTGAGTACGCTCCGGCTCCCGGACCGGGGGCTGGCACATTCTTTGAACCGATCACCACGACTCGCCCCTTGCCCGGAGCACATTTCAGCAGAGGATAACATTCCCGGAGTAAAACCAAATTGGCATCAAGATTCACCGCCATCACTTTGTGCCATGTTTCCAGAGACAACTCAGCAACCGTCGCACTCGCGGGGAACATGCCTGCATTAAGCACTAACATATCCACTCCACCAAAACGAGAGACGGCCTGATCAAGGGTCTTCTGTACCTGGTCCTCATCTGTCAGCTCGCATTGGATGCCGAGAAATCCCAGCTCTGACGAAACAGTAGCAATGCGCTCGTCAATATCCAGACCAACCACTGCGGCCCCTCGTTGCAAAAACGACTCGACACAGGCCTTGCCGATTCCTGATGCCGCTCCGGTGATCAAAACCACTTCTCCGCTGAAAAGCGGCGCTTTACCGCCCTTGGCTAATTTAGCTTGCTCCAAATCCCAATATTCCATATCAAACAGATTTTCAGGAGGTAGGGCCTTCCAACCGTCGAGCTTTTCTCCGCGCAAAATACATTCTATTGTATGCTCATAAATATCATGAACAATGGCTGCCTCCTTTGCTGATTTACCTAAACAGCACAACCCAAGGTCCTGATCCAGGATCACCCGTGGAGCCGGATCCAGCATGGTTTTTCGCTCCTTGGCAGCAGGCTCGTGAGTGGTAAAATATTGTTTGTACGCCTGCGCATAGTTCTTTACATTACGGCCAAGCATGGGCATAGCTTTGGTCCGAATCACATGATCCGGGGTTACTGGGCCGCGCTGGGAAATACTCCCCACGTCATCACGCTGGACAAAACTCCACCCTCGTGTACTGTCGGTCACATGGAGAATCATGGGCCTGCCCGCCTGCCCAGACACATCTTGTCGCAACTGGGCAATCTCAAGACGGCTCACCCTATTAATCTCATTGCTGGCCCTGGCTGGCAACTCCAACTCCCATGCATTATGAGCAGAGAGATAGCTCTCCGCCATATCCACCAAGTGAATCATCCGCTCATAGGATTCCTTGGCCGAATCAGCAAAAGAAAAGACGCCATGATTCATCAAAATTATACCAATGGTCTGCGGGCCAGCCTGTTCAGCAAAAAGACGGGCAACATCACGGGCCAGGTCAAACCCTGGCATCACGTAGGGGATCACCACTACCTGGTCACCGTATATCTCTCCAATGCGCCTGCGCCCATCAGCAGTATTGGTAATGGTCACCACCGCATCAGCAGGGGTATGATCTACGTAACGAAACGGTAAGGCCGCGTGCAGGATCGTTTCCACAGAGGGAGCAGGAGCATTGGCGCGAGTCAACTGCGTTTTCAATTCATTGACCATTTGTGGATCAGTCAGGGTGTCCAGCGCAGCCAACTGAATCATAGGCTGCAAACGCACAGGAGCAAAGCCCTCAGTCTCAATGGTCTCCAGATCCCAGCCGCTTCCTTTAATATACAGGATCTCTTCCTCTTCGCCGACAGCATTACTCTCTGTAATTTTTACCGAGGTATTGCCGCCGCCATGCAGAACCAATGAAGGATCCCGTCCCAATAAACGAGACGAGTACACGCGCAGCTCAAGTTCGTTCGCACAGGCCCCGGCCTCTTCTTCACTCCATAAACTCTGCATAGCACTCCTCTCCGCCCTCATAATTCCCTTCAAAAGTCGCGCCACAACGTTCCACAGCATTCTACAGA
>JBATKL010000246.1:0-7106 GCA_049669385.1 Candidatus Electrothrix sp.
ACGGTCCTCAACTGCTTTCCATCCAGATTGTTGAAGAGCGACAGAGTGCAGAAGGGAAGCATACCGAGACTAAAGAAATAAGCTATTGCGGATTTTTTGCTGTTGAATGGGCAGCTCCGGCACTCTAACCTGAGTTATCACAGTCTTTATGCCCGTTTTCCGACTTTCTGACGAAATTATCTTTCCAGATACGCAGCTTGCTGAGCCGGACGGCTTGCTCGCTGTGGGCGGTGATCTTACCCCGGCTCGCATTCTTGCAGCCTATCAGCAGGGCATCTTTCCCTGGTATTCTGACAGCGAACCCATCCTTTGGTGGTCTCCGGCACCGCGACTGGTTCTGCTCCCGGAAGAATTTCATCTCCCCAAACGGCTTGCCCGGACAATCCGGAAAAGTATCTTTGAGGTCCGTGCAGACACGGCCTTTGCAGAGGTTATGACCTCCTGCGCTACAATACGTCAGGAAGCGGGGGAGGGGACTTGGATTACTGAAGAAATGCTGGAGGCCTATATCCATCTCCACGAGCTGGGTTTTGCCCATTCCGTAGAATCCTGGTTTGAGGGAGAGTTGGTCGGCGGGTTGTACGGTATTTGTTTGGATCGATTTTTCTTTGGCGAGTCTATGTTCAGTCGCAAGGACGATGCTTCAAAGGTCGCCTTGGCGGCCTTGATGAAGAACGCGGAGCATTTGAATATCCGAGCTGTTGATTGTCAGATGACCACAAAGCATATGCTCCGTTTTGGTAGTCGGGAAATGAGTCGTGAAGAATTTGATGATCTGCTGGAGCAGTTTATTCAGCAGGTTATTCCGCAGCAACCGTGGCGGCTTGCGGGGTAACGGGGGGACTGTAGGGGCACGGCGTGCCGTGCCCTTTATGTAGTAGCAGGCACCCTGGAATTACTGCTCAAAATCAAAGGAGTAACGCAGGTCAGAGCGATCCAGGTGACGGATAATCTTTTTCAGTCCCTGGAGATTGGTGACGGTAAAGCGTACTTCCCAGGACGGGATGGCCGTGGATTTTTTTTCGGTTCGCAGGACATCCGTGACTTGCAGGGCGTCCGGGGCAATAGAAATGAGTTTGAAGACTCGCTTTGCCGTTGCTGCGAGAATGGTAATTTTTTGCTCTTTTTTTACCGAGGTTGCAGCGAGCTTCCACTGGACCTCAACAGCATCCTCACGTTGGAATTTCATTTTTTTTAGCTGAAAACAATCCTTGCAATGGAGAGAAATACCTCTCCTGCTGAGCAGGCCCACGCTGCCCTTGTCAAGGGGGGTTGGTTTGCAGCAGGCTGATGATTTGACCACAACCGGATCAACCGTAGTTAACTCGATTCGGTTGAGGATTCCGGTGGGCTGCGGTAAGATGTCATTGCTTCTCATCTGTAAGCCGTTGCGGATTTCGTAGATCAGCTCCCGCAAACGCAATTGGCCCTGGCCAACCTCCTGGAGCAGCTCTTCTCGGGAAGCAAGATTGAAATAGACCAGGATATTTTCCATGCCCTGCTGCTCAAGCAGATCGGAGGAAAGACCATAGCGTCGCATTTCTTGCTCCAGCACGGAACGACCTGTTTCCACGGACACCGTCTGGATCCGTTTGCGAAAGATCTTGGTCAATTCGCTTCTGGCTTTCGGGGTCTGGCAGCAATGCTGCATGCTCAGGTCAAAATTAACCGGCTGGTTTCGGCGAAGAACCCTGACCACATTACCGTCCTGCAGCACCTCATTCGGCTCCACCTTTCGATTGCCGATAACGGCCCCTGTACAGGTGTGACCGATATCTGTATGAATACGGAAGGCAAAATCCAGCACCACGGAATGCACAGGCAGGCAGATAAGATCACCCTGAGGCGTATACGTGTAGATCTCCTTGCGTCCGCCAGCCGCAATCATGTCCCGGTAGGAAACAGCATCGTTATTGCCAAGGATTTCGAACATCTCCTGGATTTCTCGAACAAAACGACCTCGGTTCTTCTCGTTGGGATTCCAATCTTTGACCAGGCCGCGCTGGGCACTGCGGGCCATATCTTCGGTGCGTATCTTAAAGAGATACTTCCTCCCTTCAATAATCGCCCGCGCATGCAGCCCCTGATAGCCAGTGGGCTTGGGGTTGGCGATAAAGTCGCGGATGGTTCGGGGGATAGGGGGGTAGAGTTGGTTCAGAATACCCAGCGCCTGGTAGCACTCGGTCCTTTGTTCCACTGTAATGAGGATTTCCTGAGGCACTTCCAGTTCCTTCTTGAGGATCTGGTTCCTAATATCATAATAGCCCCAGAGCCCCTTGGTACGGACGGCTATATCTGCGCTGACACCGGCTGCGGCGAGGCCCTCGTTCAGATTGGTTGTGAGGGCAACGAGGTTGGGGTTTTTCTCTAACCTGTTGATATGCTGCCTGAGCTTCTGCCCCTGTTTGGGAAATTTATAGGCAAGTGCCCGAGTGTATAACTCCCGTTTGAGGGCAAAGAGGCCGAGGATGGTGGCCAGGGGGGCGTAAAAATCCAGGGTTTCTTCGGCAATACGTTGTCGTTTATAGCGGGGCATGGAGCCAAGGGTGCGCAGATTATGCATCCGGTCGGCAAGCTTGACCACCATCACCTCCGGTCGGACTGCTGCACCGGTGAAGAGCTGACGATGAACAAGTTTTTTCAGGGCCTGCTTATCCCCGCTATGGTGCTTGACCTTGGTACAGCCAACCACTATGGCCTCCACATTGGGGCCAAATTGTTTTCGGATCACCTCCGGCGTGATATCCTCCACATCTTCGATAGTATCATGAAGTAGACCGGCAGCAAGAATCTCACAGTTATGAACATCCATTTCCTCCGCAAGGATACGGGCGGTTGCACAGGGATGGATAATATACGGGTCGCCGGACTTGCGCATCTGACCGTCATGAGCGGAAAAAGCGAAATCCAGGGCCTCATAGAAGACTGAAGTTTTATCTTCTGCGCCTATGAATAATGACATTTCCTGACGATACTTTTCCAGATCAAACTGCCCCATATTCCTTTCCTTTCCTTAGACGTTGCTTTTTATTTGTTGAAAAGTAATGTACACTACTCTTCAGGATAATTAAACTAAGATAACTGAAGCAACTATGGAGAAAATCTGTTCTCCCCTATCTGAAAAAACGAAGGATCAGGGAAAAAACAGAAAACGAATGGCAAAAAAAAGAAATAGAGGGTCCAGTAAGACAACTGGCTTCCCGAAGACTCGGCAGCACAATGATCAAGAATATTCCCTGAGCAAGACCCTGCTCTCCTTTTTCCAGAAACAGACAAAACCGGTCTCTCTGGATACAATCATAGACGAGTTGGCTTCAGCCCCGCCTTCCCGAAAGCTTCTCAAGCAAACGCTTGCCGACCTAGAAAAAGATGGCAAGCTGCATCGGCGAAGACAGCGCTGGGTCATCGCGGACAGGAAAGAACCGGTTCGAGCAACCCTTTCTTTGACAGCGAAGGGCTTTGGCTTTGCCGTGCTTGAGGGCAATGTGGCCAGACAGCAGAAGGATATCTTTATCCCTGCCGCAGCCCTGAACGGGGCAACCCACGGCGATACGGTTTTGATCCAGCCTTCCGGCTCTCCCAAACGTCCAGAGGGAGAAGTTGTCGAGGTGGAGAAACGGGCTTTCACCCATGTCTGCGGGATTTACATGAGCGGGAAAAATACCGGTTATGTGGCTCCAGATAATGATAAGCTGCCCACCAGTATCCAAATCCGCCGCAATGATGCTATGGATGCCGAAGACGGGATGGCGGTGCGGGTGGAGATCCTTGATTACGGTGCCAAACAGCGGATGCCGGTGGGCAAGGTTGTGGAAATCCTCGGGTCAGCAGAATCGGTGCAGGTGCAGATTCGTATGGCTGTGGAGCAGTTTCAACTGCCTCGTTCTTTTCCAGATAATGTGGCAAAGGCAGCAGCCAATTTGGTGCCGTTGACTGAGCCTGAGCCCGGCAGAAAAGATCTGCGTTACCTTCGCCATGTCACCATTGACGGGGCCACAGCCAAGGATTTTGACGATGCCATTGCGGTCCAGAAAACCAAAAACGGCTTTCGCCTTTTTGTTTCTATCGCTGATGTCAGTCATTATGTGCGACCGGGATCTGCTCTTGATCAGGAGGCTTATCAGCGCGGTACCAGTGTGTATCTGCCGGATTTGGTCCTGCCTATGCTACCGGAGCGGCTTTCCAATGATCTCTGTTCCTTGGTTCCTGATCAGGATCGTCCCGCCTTTACTGCTATCTTGGATTTCGATGAACAAGGCTGTCGGATCGGGTCGAAATTTACCCGAAGCATGATCCGTAGCCATCAGCGTTTTACCTACGATGCGGTTCATCAGGCGATCTATCTCTGCGATAAGGAAGCGCGTCGGGAATATAAATCCCTGCTGCCTATGTTGGAGAAAGCGAAAGATCTTTCTGATCTGCTCAACAGGCAGCGTATGCAGCGAGGGGCCTTGGGCTTTACTGTTCCGGAGAGCAATATTACGCTTGAAGGAGACAGTGTCCGTTCTATCACTCGGCTGAAACGGAATCAGGCGCATCTGCTGATTGAGGAATTCATGCTGGCTGCCAACGAGGCTGTGGGCGAGACCCTGGATCGGGCCGGTGCATCGGTTTTATTTCGGGTGCATGAAGAACCGGATGAGGTGAAGGTCAAGGATTTTGCTGAGCTGGCCTGGTCGCTGGGGCTGAAACTCCCCAAAACCGAATTGACCCCGTCCTGGTTTGCCGGGGTTTTAGCAGTTGCCAAGGATTCTTCAACGGAATATGTGGTCAACAACCTCCTGCTCCGTACCATGCAGCGGGCCAGGTACACGCCGACGAATTACGGGCATTTCGGGCTGGCTGCGGAATACTATATCCATTTCACTTCGCCTATCCGGCGTTATCCAGATCTGGTGGCTCATCGGGTCATGCAGAATCTGTTGCTCAGGAAAGCTGGGAAAACAGGAAAAACCGCTAAAGGCTCTGGAGGAAAAATTCTGCCCGCCGGAGTCAACGCAGAAGCAGCCGGGACCTTTCTTTCTGCCCGTGAACGAGTTGCGGTGGAGGCAGAACGTGATGTCCAGGCTCGACTGGCTGCCCTGTATCTGCGCGATAAAATCACAGAGCAGTTTGAGGCGATTATTTCCGGGGTGACCTCTTTTGGCCTTTTTGTGGAATTGGCTGACTGTCTGATCAGCGGGGCTATTCCGGTCAGTGAGATGAAGGATGACTATTACCGTTATGACAATAAGGGCCATAAACTGGTCGGTGAGCGGACAGGAAAAAGCCTTCACCTGGGTGACCGTGTTCAGGTGCAGCTTGATCAGGTCGATATGTTGAGCAGGAAAATTACCTTTTCTCTGGTTGATCAGAAAAAGAAATAGGCGAACCAGGACGCGGGGCCATCTGTTCTTTTCTTGACGAACCCGACGAATTCAAATAAGAATATTCCTTTTACACAATCAGGCACAATGGAGAGCAGACTCTTGAGAGCAGGCTCTCTATCCAGCCCTGATGCGTCTACTTCCTCCGCCGTCCCGAAAAGAAAGGGAGGGCGGAGGAGCTTCGCAATAAAATAACTTTTCGTCTACGAGGTCTATTATGGAAGAATTAGCAAGTGTTTCTGAGTATCCTTTTTTATTCGGCTTAGCGATCGGCGTGGTTCTGGCTGTGATCTTCTGGCTGCGCTCTGTAATCAAGGCGCGGGTACTTGGTGCGGAGATCAGAAAGCTGCGTGATCATCTGCACACCAAATTTGAAATTGAATCCGCAGATAATGAACGCCGCAAGGAAGAGCTGAAGCAGCTCAGGCAGGAACGGGACAATCTCCGCAATATGATTCAAGTCTTGAACCAAAAGCCGAGTAAACAGGAAGTCCGTCAGACCCAGGTGTATCAAAAGGCTATCGAGACCATGTTTGAAAAATCTCCAGGCTTTGCCCCGGCTTGGCAGATCACCCTGAAAGAGGCTGAAGAAGAAATGCGCAATGCGGAAAAAGGGATCCTGCCCTTTTTTAAACGGATGACCGGGTCCTCTCCGGCCTCATATTCTGTTTCTTCCTCACCTGAAGAGAAAAAGTCCCGCAACCGGCATCTGGAGCTTGAAGATCCGGCCAACCTGTAAAGAATTCTTCAAAAAATAAGCCCCCCTTTTTTTTTAGATACAGGACTGTAGGGGCAGACCTGCGTGTCTGCCCGGTAGAACAGGGCGACCGCCGGTCACCCCTACGGCCCCGACATAAGGGGAAATATTTCTTGTTAAATCGCTAAGGAGTATTCAGACCTTGTCTCAACCAATTACTACCCTGGCCGGCAGCGGCCTGATCCTGGTTCATCCGAAATACCCGGAAAACATTGGGGCCTCCGCCCGTATCGCCTGTAATTTTGGCATTGAACAGCTGACCGTAGTTACTGAGGACGAACCGGATCAGGAGCGGATGTTTAAGATGGCCACCCATAAGGCAAGTCATCTTATTCGTGATCTTCGACTCGTTGATAACACTCGGGAGGCCGCAGAACCTTATCATTTCATTGTCGGCACAACGGCTCGGCAAGGGAGGCACCGGGTTCTGGAAAAGGCCCCGCACGCAGTTATGACGGAACTGGCTTCGCTGGCTGCTGGTCATCGAATCGGCCTGATGTTCGGGCGAGAAAGTAGCGGTCTGACTAATGAAGACCTTGACTTTTGCCAGTTCACCTCCACCATCCCCACAGCGGATTTCTCCTCGCTCAATCTGGCCCAAGCGGTTGCCATTCATTGCTATGAGCTTTCTATGGCGATCAGCACCTTGAATGAGCAGGCCAATTTGGACAAGCAGGCTAACCTGAGCGGTGAGAGTCAATATGCCAACTCCTATGATCTGGAAGGGATGTACGAACATATTGAACAGGCCCTGACCAAGACTACCTTTATTCGTCATACCAATAAGACCTACTGGATGCGCAATATCCGCCAGTTTCTCAGTCGCACCAAAATAAAAAAGAAAGAGGCCAGCCTGAGTCGCGGAGTGTGCAGGAAATTTCTCTGGCACAGCCGACAGGAGGAGGAGCAAAAAGGACTGGAGGGGCAGAAAGGAGAGAATGACAAAGACAGTGAGTGATCCGGCTGTTGTTCGTATTATTGCT
>JBATKL010000247.1:0-2781 GCA_049669385.1 Candidatus Electrothrix sp.
GGGATTCATGGCAGCAACCAACATAAAATTCGCCGGGAAGCGGAGGCTGGCCGCAGCCCTGGCAATAGTGACAATGCCGTCCTCCAGGGGCTGGCGCATGACCTCCAAGACATGCTTTCGGAATTCCGGCATCTCATCAAGAAACAGCACGCCGTTATGGGCCAAGGAGACCTCGCCGGGCCGGGGAATTCGTCCGCCGCCGATCAGGCCTGCATCGGAGATGGTATGGTGAGGGGTACGAAAAGGCCGGGTCACCAGCAAGGGCATATCTTCTGGGAGGAGACCAGTGGTGGAATAAATCTTGGTGGTTTCCAGGGCTTCTTCAAGACAGAGGTCGGGTAGAATAGTCGGTAACCTACGGGCCATCATGGTTTTTCCAGTGCCGGGCACGCCGCTGAGCAGGATATTATGGCCTCCGGCAGCTGCTACTTCAAAGGCTCGTTTGGCATGCTCCTGCCCTCGCACCTCAGAAAAATCCACAGCATATTGATTCCGCCGAGCGAACAGGGCCTGTACGTCGGTTCGGGAAGGCTCAAGGTTCTCCCGCCCTGCCAGAAAGTCGACAGCCTGTTGCAGCCGGTCCACAGCAATAATTTCAATCCCACTGACCACAGCCGCCTCATGGGCATTATCCGCCGGCACCAGAAAGCGTTTGATCTTGTTCTGCTTTGCCTCCAGCACCATGGGCAGAACACCCCGCACCGGACGAACTGTGCCGTCAAGGGACAACTCTCCTACAACAGCGGTATGTTCCAAATCAGGGCAGGTCAGCGTGCCCGAGGCAGCAAGAATGCCTAGGGCGATGGGGAGATCATAGCCAGCCCCTTCCTTTTTTACTGCTGCCGGGGCCAAATTGACTGTGATCCTGCGAGGTGGAAATTGATAACCAGAGTTTTTAATTGCCGCCTTGACCCGGTCTTTGGATTCACGCACCGCTCCCTCAGCCAGGCCAACCGTGAAAAAACCGGGCAGGCCCAAGGCGAGATCCACTTCCACACGAACTATAAGACCGTCGACACCTACGACGGCACCGCTGAGTGTTTTGGCGAGCATTGTGATTACATTACATGTAAAAATATTTTTTCAGAGCTTGCAATGTTGATCAATTCATAAGATTATAATGCTTGATAATAGCTCTGGATAACGAAGAACTCAAGGGAGAGCAGGGCTGAAGAGTATCCTTTTCAGATACCAGAGTGACAGGATATTTTCAAGTAGAATCTGAAGCAGATTGCCGAGACGATGCCCTCTTAACAGGGGCATAGCCCGCTGTTACTTCTGCAAAATCACGCAACATGTTAAAACAAGGAAAGAAATGAGAGAAAAAACAGACTGGGATAAACGCTACGAAGAAAACGATCTGCCCTGGGACAGCGGCAAACCGGATATTGCTCTGACCAACCTGGTGGCCCAATGGCCGATCTGCACTGGCAAGGTGCTGGATATAGGATGCGGCACAGGCACCAATGCAATTTGGCTGGCGCAGCAGGGGTTTGAAGTCACGGGGCTGGATATCTCTACAAATGCTATCGCCATGGCAGAAAAGCAACGCGCCGAGCACGGGGTACAATGCAACCTGCTGGCGGATAACTTCCTGACCAACCCTCCCGAGTCAGGGCAGTTCGACCTGATCTTTGATCGAGGTTGTTTTCATTCGTTGAACGGGGACGAGGAACAGCGAGCCTTTGTTCGTCAGGCCGCAGCCTGCCTGAAACCGGGAAGGCTCTGGTTCAGTCTTATCGGTAATAAGGATCAGGAAGCGGATGAGAAAGGGCCGCCAAGGATGTCGGCGGCGGAGATATGCGCTTGTGTGGAACCGGTCTTTGAGATTCTGCATCTGAAGTCGATCCTGCGAGACTCTGTTGGCAAGCCATCAGTGCCGCTCCGCTTCTGGCAATGCCTGATGCGACGGCGTTCAGCTGATACATAGCTAAGCTGATCGGACCGAACGATCCAACATAGCCCGCAAGCCACCCCGCTCTGTCGGGGTGTATCCAAACACCTCCTGCCAGATATTCTCGCTTTCCATGCAGAAATAGATGCAGGTGGCGGGATCAGCAAAGCGGGCCAACTCATCAGCAATGAGCTTATACATCTCCACTCGCTGGCTCCTGAAATAACGGGCCTTGCCGTCCAGCCCCTCAATAAACTCCTCATAAAAGAAGTTCGATTGCGGAAAGCGTTCCGCAGCGATGGACTGCAAGGTTGGCAAATAGCGCAAAGCCCCCAGGCTGATCCAGGCGATACGATCAGCAGGTACCTTGGCAAACAAGCGTCGGATGGTTGTCCGGTAGCCCTCTTCCCAGCCCTCATGCCAAATAATCGGATCAAAATGAAAGGCCAGCCGATAGCCCCAGTCGGCACAGCGGACGGCGGCGTACAAGCGTTCCTCCAGTCCGGCGGCCCGGATTTCTTCCTGCTCCATGATGGACGGACTGTTCAGGGACCAAGCCACCACTGTACGCCCTCCGTGATCCAACCCTTGCAGATTATCAATGACCACGGATTTTGATTTCAGCTCCAACACTGCGTTTTGCTTATCCCGCATATAGTTAACCAGCAGGGGACTGAAACAGGTCAGGCTATCCAGGGCCAGACTATCTGTGAATTCACCTGTCCCGATTCGAAGAAAGGTCTGCGAATCAGCGGCAAAGGCCTGATCCAGTTCCGCGAACAGATCTTTTCTATTGATAAAAAAGCTGATCCAGGGATTGTTGAGATAGGCTTGGAGGATGCAGTAGACGCAGTCCATAGGGCAGCCCATTCCTATATTAAGGACCT
>JBATKL010000248.1:0-7074 GCA_049669385.1 Candidatus Electrothrix sp.
CCTTAAATGTCAAACATGAAAATCAGCGATTTGTCTTCAGTCCATCTATTCATCATCATGACTATAACCTTGTATGATTTTTAATGTGCTGAGGTGTAATATTACCTCATATAAAAAACAATATACGGCTTGTTCTGTTTTGGTCTGTTTCGGTCCCATACTATGGGCACACGGGGCAACCAGCCCAACCCGGCTTCAAATATTTGGTGGATGGTGCCGGTCATTGCTCTGGTTCAGCTCGGCAAGGACAAAATGGCCGAACTCTGCCACCCGGCTGTTCTTTTTCCTGCGATGACTGCTTTTTTCCTTGACTGCCAGCGTGGTTTGCAGTTAATCAGTAGCTGCCGTTTCTTGAGGTGGAAGAGGTTTGGTAAGAATGACTTATGTTCCCCCGGTATGTATTCGGACGCCTTTTTGCCTGTAAACACTGACCAACCTCTGTGTGACGCAGTGCATTTGGCTGATGGAACTGAAAATATTGTTTTTTTAAGGCATAAGCACGGTTTAAAGTACAAAAAACAAGGAGGCCATTATGGCTGAAGAGCACATGGTGAGTGTGAGTACGCAGAAAGGGCAGGATGAGGCGGTTGCCGGCAAGAGATTTTTTCTCCAGCGGGCAGCGGCTGCATTGGGTGTCGTGGTAGCTGCCGGTTTGACCGGGGCAGCGATCACCAAATCTGCCGGAAAAGTGAGCGGTGTGAATGCCCGTGCCCATCACACTGAAGAGAATTTGCGGCAGCAGCAGATCATGGCTGGTAAAAAAATGGTCATCATATCCCAGGAAGAGAAGCAACAGATGCTTGACCGTATCCTGCGTAACCATTACCGGACGGTATCTTGAGAGTATTTAAGATTCCATATTAACGGAGGCAATACATGATGTCGGAGGACAAGAGAAAAAGCAAGATGGTTGAAGAACAGGACGACGGGAAAGAACAGGACAACGGAAAGGGGAAAGAATCCCGCCGTGATTTCCTGAAAAAGATGGGTGTTGCTGCCGTTGCAACAGCGGCTGCGCCAGCAGTCACGGCAACGACTGCTGAAGCAGTGAGTCTCGGCGAAACATTCCAGACTCATTTTGAGTTGATGAGTGATGCCCAGAAGCTCAAGGCCATTGCTCGCTTGGAAGAACGCTATACTGAGCAGTTTAATAAGCAGACCACCGTGGCCAATACGCCTGCCCCGGATGGGGTGCTGTTTGGCTATGCACTCAATATTTCAAAATGTATTGGCTGCCGTCGCTGCGTTGAGGCCTGCGTTACGGAAAACAATCAATCCCGTGATCCAGCGATCCAGTGGATTAGGGTGTTGCGGATGGAGAAAGGCAATCTCGCATTCGACTTGAAAGATTTGGATAAGGGCTCTCCCAGCAAAAATGCCTTGGGAAACTACGGGATCCAATCCGGTGGCAATGCTGACAAACATGTTGGTCTTTCTGGCAGTACTGAGCATTATTATGAACCAGAGCAGGTTCCAGAAGACGATGCTATTTATTTTCCAGTGCAGTGCCAGCAATGTGAAGACCCGGCCTGTGTCAAGGCCTGTCCTGTTCGAGCAACATATCGGGATCCCAATGGAATCGTCGTTATTGATTACAACTGGTGCATCGGCTGTCGGATGTGTCAATTGGCCTGTCCGTATTGGGCACGCCGCTTCAACTGGGGTGAACCGGTATTACCCAGTGAGGACATGAATCCCAAAACCCATTATTTGGGGAACCGCCCTCGTATGCGTGGGGTTATGGAAAAGTGTACCTTTTGTTTACAGAGAGTGAGAGAGGGCCGCTATCCAGCCTGTGTGGAAGCCTGTCCAGTGGGTGCAAGAAAATTTGGTAACCTGCTTGATCCTGAAAGCGAAGTAAGGAAGGTTTTGGCGACCAAGAAGGTGTTCCGATTTAAGGAAGATTTCAACACCGACCCAAAATTTTTCTATTACATGGATTAGAGAGGTATTCATAATGACAATGAAAAAGCAAATAGCTTCAGCTTCCGAAAAGCCGATAGCTTTCGCCCGTGACTTTTTCAGCTATGCCATTAAAGGGGGAAACCTCTACTATGGCTGGCTGCTCTTTCTTTCCTTTTTTGTCCTTGTGGGCCTGTACACTGCCTTCGTGCAGATGACCCAGGGACTCATCGTCACCGGGGCCACTGACCAAATCGTTTGGGAACTGTTTATCTCCAACTTTATATTCACCGCCCATATTGCTGCGGCGGCAGTACTGGTCGTCATCCCTGCTTATATCTATAAGCGCAAAGACATGAAGGATTTGGCGGTACTTGGTGAGATTATCGCCCTGACCTTCGTGACTATCGGCCTCAACTTCATCATGTTCCACATGGGGCGACCAGAGCGGTCGTGGCACACCATTCCTGGTTTGGGAATTTTCAACTTTCCCAGTTCAATGCTCACCTATGATATAATTGTCCTGAACGTATATTTAGGGATCAACGCGTTGGCAGTCTCTTATCTGTTGTATATGCGCTATATCGGTAAGCCGATAAATACCAAGCTGTACACCCCGTTAATTTACGTAGCCGTGGCTTGGGGGCCGTTGATTCATATCGTAACAGCCTTCATCCTCAGCAGCAATGCGGCAATCTCCATGTGGCATACTGCTGTTCTTCCCTTTGCCTTTTTATCGATGGCCGGTGCATCGGGATCTGCCCTGATTATCATATTCTTTCTTTTGATCCGCAAATACAGCAAAATGGATATTGCTGACTCGGTTTTAGACTTCTTTTCCCAAGTCATGGTTTGGAGTTTGGGGATCATTATATTGGTCTTTGTTGCTGAGTTTTTTAATGAGCTGTATCCAGCGACCCATCATGCTGCTTCCCTGGAGTACATGATGCATGGGCACAACGGTCTGGATGCCTATGTTCCGTGGTTTTGGACAACTATGGCTCTGATTGTGATTCCGTTTCTCCTGCTGCTCAGTAGCAAAATACGGAAGAGCTACAATAGCCTGTTGCCAGCGGTCTCTTTTGTGGTCTTCATGATCATTCTGATCGAAAAACCGGCAGTCTTGGTTTTCCCGGCTTTCAGTCCGACCCCCTTGGGTGAGTATGCTGTCTATCATCCAACCTTTATTGAAATCTTCAACGTCCTGTTTATCTGGGCAGTTGGCTTTATTACGCTGACCTTGCTCACTAAGGGTGCTATTGGCGTATTGACCGGTGAGGTACGAGACCCCAAAACAGTGGAAATAAGTGGAGATGCGAAATGATTTTAGGGAGAAAATACGTGAGAGCAGCGGTTTTCTACGGCCTTTTTGTCTTGGTTACCGGCGGTTTGGTACTCCAAAATACGCCTAGTGAGGCTGCGGCAGAAGGTACGTCCGGTGCAGCATCAGGTACTTCTGATGTTGCACAAAATGAGTGTTTCGAAAGTATCAAAGGTGCCACCGAGCTCTCAAAGGTAGATAATGTAGTTCCCAAGTACGGCTATCCCAATGTAAAATGTTCATCCACCACTGGAGCAGTCCTTTGGTACGGTGATCCCTACGGTGGTACCGAACCTATGGGTGAAATGCCGAGCTATGGCGATTATACGGATGGCGATTTTGCCCAGGCTGTTATTAGGCCCCGTGCCAAAAACTTGAAAACACTCGTGCAAACAAGCATGCAGTGCAGCGCCTGTCATCCCGGTGCAGATCCTGCGACCCAGCAGAATAATCCTCGCGAGATTATGATGCATAAGGATATTGTTAGTGATGCCCTTATCTTGAAGCATGGTCGGGGGGCGATCTGGTGCTTTGACTGCCATAATGCTGCCAATCGTGATACCCTTGTTGACCGTAGAGGGGACGAGGTCAGTTTTGATGAATCCTACAAGCTCTGCGGAAGCTGTCACGGTGATACCTACGGTGAATGGCGGATGGGACTCCACGGTAAGCGTACCGGCGAGTGGAAAGTGGGAGGAAAGAAGCGGTGGTGGACCTGTACAGAATGTCATGATCCTCATTTTGTTGGGAAACATCGTTTTAATCCGATTAAGCCTGAACCGGCTCCGGCCCTGCCTCGTGGTATGAGTAAGGATGACTACAAGACTGCTGGCGAACACGGCGGTCATTGATCCGTAAGTAGTTATTCGGAGTGACGTTTTTAAAAGGTCGGAGACAGGAGTCTTCGGCCTTTTTTATTTCATTTTTAGACAATAATTCGGCGATATGCCTGCAAAGTTTTGTTAGCCATTTTAAAATCAATATCTTTGTCTTCAAAACCCACTTTTTTCCCTTCCAGGCCTATTTTTCCCTAGATTGACTTGCTGTAATGTATTGTATGTGGTATTAAGAAAAATTTGTCTAATATAATGCTTTGGGGCGAAGTCCCGCAGCAAAACTACACACACTCCGATATATGTCCTTTGGTGTTTCTGATCAGGTACTCAGGTACTGACAGGGATCGGCAGCAGGAGTGGAGGTATAACCAAAACGTGGAGAAGAAAATGGCACCAAAAGTAACTATGCGGGAAATGCTTGAAGCGGGTCTGCATTTCGGACATCAGACCAGACGTTGGAATCCGAAGATGAAACCCTATATCTACGGACCGCGTAATGGCATCTACATCATCAATCTTGATGCCACCATGAAGATGTTCCGTACAGCATTCAGCTATATTCAAAATGCTGTTGCTGATGGAGGAAGCATCATGTTTGTCGGAACAAAGCGTCAGGCCCAGGCCATCATCAAAGAGCAGGCCATTCGTTGCGACATGTTCTATGTCAATCATCGTTGGCTCGGTGGTATGATGACCAACTTCCAGACCGTGAAGAATTCCGTGGATCGTCTGAAATTGATTGAGTCCATGCAGGAAGACGGCAGCATTAATCGTTTTCCGAAAAAAGAAATCCTCAAGATGGAAAAAGAGCGTGTTAAGCTTGAGCGCAATGTCGGCGGAATCAAGAATATGCGTAAGCTGCCCGACGTCCTTTTTGTTATTGATCCCCGCAAGGAAGAGATTGCTATCAGCGAGGCGAAAAAGCTGGGTATTCCGGTTGTGGCGCTGACTGATACCAACTGTAGCCCTGACGGCATTGAGCATCTTATTCCCGGTAATGACGATGCTATCCGTGCAATCCGCCTGATCACCTCTCAGATTGCTAATGCAGTTCTGGAAGGAAAGGGCGATGCAGGAGAAGAAGTCGGTGACCTTGATGCGATGGAAGCCGCAATGACCGGAGAGCAGGCTACCGAGAGTACCGCTGCTGAGCAGGCGCCGCAGGCATAACATCTGAGAGTTCGCAGATAAACAGATGAATAGCCTTGCGTTGTTGTTTTGAAATACAAGATGTTGATATAATGTGGGATGCAATGTGAAAAAGAAGGGGCTGAAAAGCCCCTTCTTTCGTCCTGAACCAGCGTCCATACTAGTTAAGTGGAAGTAGTGTGGACGGATCGGGACAGGTCGCATTGATAAGAATATATTGCCGGGAAAAAAATCCTGGAAGAAAACCGTTGTAGCTAAAGGAGAAGACAGTGAAAATTACCAGCCAGATGGTCAAAGAATTACGGCAAAAGACCAATGCAGGCATGATGGACTGCAAGCGGGCCTTAGAAGAGACAGAAGGTGACATGGAAAAATCCGTGGATCTTCTGCGTCAGAAGGGACTTGCTGTTGCAGCAAAACGGGCTGATCGAGCCACCTCTGAAGGGACTGTTGAGACGTATATCCATGCAGGCGGCAAGCTCGGTGTTATGGTTGAGGTTGGTTGCGAGACTGATTTTGTTGCTAAAACCGATGATTTCTTGGCCTTTGCCAAGGATGTTGCCATGCACATCGCCGCTGCTTGTCCTTTGTCCGTTACCCGTGACGAAGTGCCTCAGGATCTGATTGATCGCGAGCGCGATATCTATGTTAATCAGGCCAAGGAAGCCGGTAAGCCGGAGAATATTATTGATAAGATTGTTACCGGCAAGGTTGATAAATATGTTGCCGAGAACTGTCTGATGGAGCAGAAGTTCATCAAGAACCCGGATCTGACGGTTCAGGATATGCTCAATGAGCTGATCGCCAAAATGGGCGAGAACATCTCTGTGAAGCGGTTTGCCCGTTATCAGCTCGGCGCATAAATTGTATTATTTGCAAAAGTTGCATTTGTAAAAGTTGCATTTACATTTGCATTTGCGACGCTGAGTTTTCGGTTGCCGGACAAAGGGGTACCGGCAACCGTTCGGGTCTGCGGACCTGATTTTCCCTCCACCCTGTTTCTAAGCCGCAGCGTTATGGAATACCTGGAATATCCAGACCCTGCCGCTCAATGCGTAAATTTCCTGCCAGCGGAGGCGTATCCATGCAGTTTCGAAGAATTCTCCTTAAAATAAGTGGTGAGGCCCTGATGGGCGATGGTGCCTATGGTATCAGCCCGGACATGATTACTTTTGTGGCCCGAGAAATCAAGAAAATCCAGGAGCAGGGTGCGCAGGTAGGCTTGGTGATCGGTGCAGGTAATATCTTTCGCGGAGTGGCCGGTGCTGCTGGCGGAATGAATCGGGCCGCTGCTGATAATATGGGGATGCTGGCCACGGTGCTGAACGCCCTTGCTATGCAGGACGGTCTGGAAAAAATCGGTGTTGCCTGCCGGGTGATGTCGGCTATTACCATGCGCAACGTTTGTGAACCCTATGTCCGCCTTCAGGCTATTGAGCATCTGGAGCAGGGCAGGGTGGTTATCTTTGCCGCTGGTACGGGTAATCCCTATTTTACCACAGATACCGGCGGAGTTCTCCGGGCCTTGGAGATTGAGGCCGATGTGATGATGAAGGCCACCCGAGTGGACGGAGTGTATGACCGCGATCCAGAAAAGGATAGCAATGCGGTTCGCTTTGATCGCCTGACCTACACCAAAGTTCTGCAAAATGAACTGCGGGTCATGGATGCCGCAGGCATTTCTCTGGCTCGGGATAATAATCTGCCGGTCCTGGTTTTTAATATGAAGCAGGAAGGCAATATTGTCCGGGCCGCCGCAGGGGAAGATGTGGGAACCCTGATTACTGCCTGATCCGATTCAATAAAAAACATCCTACCCGTTTGCCGGGTGTGCCGGGTGTGCCGTAGGGGCGGGACCTATGTGTC
>JBATKL010000249.1:0-3098 GCA_049669385.1 Candidatus Electrothrix sp.
GGAGATGAAATCTACCGGTGAGGTCATGGGTATTGATGATGATCTCGGTCTGGCCTTGGCCAAGGCTCAGCAGGCGGCAAATCAGAAGATCCCTGAACCAGGCTGCGTCTTTATTTCGGTTCGGCGCGGTGATAAGGAACCCTTGGTGCCAGTGGTTAAATCCCTGCTGGAAAGAGGGTTTACAATACTGGCCACTGACGGAACAGCTGAGCGACTGACTGAGTACGGCGTAGCCTGCGAGCAGATCAATAAGATCTCTCAGGGCCGCCCCCATATCCTGGATAAGATTAAGGACGGGCAGGTGCAGTGGATCATCAATACCTCCTCCGGTAACAGAACCACAGAGGACTCATACCGCATCCGCCGGGCTGCCTTGAACTATCACATTCCGTATACAACCACGGTCAGCGGGGCTGTTTCCATGGCCCAGGCTATTATCGCCTTGGCTGAGCAGGAAGTGGGTGTGAAGACTGTGCAGGAGTTTTCTTCGTAGATTTGATTTTTTGATGTTGAAGTTGGAAAGGTCGCTCTCGTGCAAACGGGAGTGGCCTTTTTTTGTTGTCTTGGTGGAAACAGTAACGCGGGTTACCGAGTTACACTCGGCAACGGAATACGTTGAGTATCGGTAACTGCCGGGGGGAATGAGTTTATAACATTAGGAATCCTGTATCAGAACCCCGGTTCTCATGATTTCCTGAAGAAAACCGCTTTCGTCATGTTTCGTTTCAAAAAGAATCGGTTCGATCCTGTCGTCTACTTCTCTCCTGAGTCTCCAGAGCAACGGTCTTGTGGAAAAATAATCTCCTTCTATTTCATCGATGATTATTGCGACATCCACATCGCTGTCTTCCCGTTGCGTGCCCTGTGCATAAGAACCGAATAAAATCATTTTATCAAATGACATATTCTGTGACAAAAGCTGCTTGTATCGTATAAGTTTTGTTATAACTTCTTTTTTATCCATAGTTGCAGTTCCTTTGCATTCGTAAGGATTTCTTTGCACCGCTTTTCTGTCAGGCTTCTCAGTAATTTTTCTTTATGCGTCGGATATCTGCACTCAATATTCATCGGTTCGAGCATATCGATGAACGACTTTTGCTCCTCTGAAAAAGAATTGTAGATATCCGCCTTTTTTGCGAGATAAGACAAGCTATGAGAGAAGGGAGCTGGTTTATCATTACCTTTGACGTAGCATGCCTTGAGTATTTTTTCAACAGACTGATGCGCCATGAAACCGACGTATAGATATCGCCCGCTTTTCAGCATTGCTTCCGCTGTTTCGAAATCATAGTCAGATAATTCGACCCAATAGAGTACTTTATGATCAGTCATGTAAGATTATTCTGTATGTTGATAGATTGAAAAATGAGACAGTATCGCAGGTGTCTATCCATAATAGTTTAACATGTATCACGAGACAACTCCATAACGGTTTCGTGAAAACAGGAAAGGATGCTGCGTAGGACGCATCCTACGTAACTGAGCAGGAAGTAGGGGTGAAGACTGTGCAGGAGTTTTCTGCCAAGGGGTGATGATTCGTTGTCTCTGCTGATACGCTGAATCAGAAAAAGGCCGCTCTCGTAATATCGGGAGCGGCCTTTTTGCGTGTCGTAGAGGAAAATCCAAGAATCAATCGAGTCTGACCCTATTGATTCATGTCGGAATGAAGATCATTGATTTTTTAGCAAGCAAGGAAAAAAGGCTCTCGCGGCAGTAGTTGCGAGGGCCTTTTCTTTTTGTCATGTTACTGTGATTATCGTATACGGTTACGGGTGCTGTAAACTATTTTCCACAGCAGTTTAAAAAATAACCTGCTCACCCTTTCTTCTGTGAATTATCCTTGAAAAAGTTTTCAGCATTGGAGATGCGGAGTTGGCCGGAGAGGAGTTGGGGAAGGAGGATGTCACGGAGGTGTGAGAGTTCCCTAATTTGTTCAGATAGTAAGAGTATTTTATTGTAGATCCCTTTTGCTTGCCTATTAAAGAAATCGGTGACTTCATCCGTCGGAACCAAAAATGGGATTGGCCGGAAATTCTTTTTGCTGATTTCAAGAAATGTACTACCGTTTGCACGGTCTTTGATAGCTCCCATATTGAAATGCGTCCACAACAATAAATAGATTGGCCCGTATTTCGAGTTTGGCAGCATCGCAATAACACCCTGATTTACTGACACTGGTACATCACTAATAGCCAAATAGCCAATTGGCGCTCTTGATGACATCAATACAACGTCTTTTGGTAGTTGCCCCGAGCTAATTTTATTTACCCCGGCATCTGTAAGGTAACGTATGGTATCCATCATGACAATCGAATCGAGTGCTGACATATCTTTAGGGGTACAAAAAGGATGAACGCCCCCGTCCCAGAACGTCGCATTTTTCGTGCTTGGTGTTCCTCCTCCCACTGTTTTAACTTCCTCACCAATAGTACTGAGCTCCCAGCCCTCCGGCACCCAGCCCAATTCCTCGTTGAAAACAAAACGATCAGGAAAATGCCGGACAAGATCGGCGGGCAGCGGCTTGCGCTTATCACCCAGTGCCTGACGGGCCTCGGCTCTTTTGCGCAACGGTTCCGGGATGGGATTGCCTGCGGCCAGGGCCTTGTCGATGACCGGGTCAAAATCAATGAACCAGCTCTTGAACAGGGCCTGCGCCATTGCTTCCAGGGTGGTGTTCATCTGGCGATTGAGCTGGATTTTGTCGTCGAGGGTGCCGAGGATGTGGGCGATGACTTTTTGTTCGGGAAGAGAGGGTAGTGTCAAAGGAATGCGTCTGACAATCTTCTCATTCAATGAAGCCATAGTGGTACCAGCGGCGTGCTGAATCATCCACTGTTTGTGAGCTTCCAATAAAAAATGATAAGAAACGAAGCGGCTATCGCATGTTGACGGCAAGCGCAGTCTGATACCATCTGATCCAAGGAACCACCCATGCTGATCAGGTGTTACTCTTGCGGATCTTTCAACGGCTCCTTTACGACCGAAAACAATATCTCCTTCTCGAAGAAGATATTCGGGCATCCTGTCGGTAACTGTTGAATCCACCTTTGGTGTTCGTTCATGGGTAACCAATCTTCCCAATTGAACCTCACTAACAG
>JBATKL010000250.1:0-2047 GCA_049669385.1 Candidatus Electrothrix sp.
AACGAAGAGCAAAGCGCGGAATGGGCGGTCAAGTTTCTTGAATCATCCAAGGTGGATCCGGTGGTCAGAGATCGGGTATCCCGGCTGATTATGGTGACCAAAACCCATGATCCCTATGATGCAGATACCGCCCTCATGACAGATAATAATCTCAGCATCTTGGGTGCGCAGCCTCATGTGTTTGAGCAATACGATACTGATATTCGACGCGAGTACTCTTGGGTTCCAGACGAACACTTCCGACAAGGGCGTGTACACGTTCTGAACAACTTTCTTGAGCGAGCGGAAATATACAAGACTTCGTATTTTTTGGCGAACTACGAACAGCAGGCTCGGTTGAATCTCAGGCACAAGATAGAGCAGATTTCCTCTGGTTTATTACCGTAACATCGACATGTTAAAGATGAAAGATGGAAGGAAACAAGGGGGGGGTGCGCAATTTTCAAGAATGGACCTTGGCGGAACTGGACAGAGCGTTTAAGCTGACCGTCCTTGATACCAGCCCGGTGCTGGAAGATTGGATTAATGGACGACAGACGGAGATATCCTCCTATGAGCAGCAAGCCTTACGTTCTTTTCAAAGCCTTTTAAAGACCCATGTTTATGACTGGAACGAGACCGAGTTGGCCTATAATTTTATCGGCCCGCTCATGACCCTTGTTCGCTTTAGCACAAAAGAGTTTAATTTCTTTGCGGAGCGTCCGTTATCTGCTGTCGTAGACAAGGTCGAAATGACAGGCAGGCCTGACGGCATTATTGCTTCTGGTTTTCGGGAGCCACAACAGCCCTATTTTTGTCTTCAGGAATATAAGAGAGAAAAAGATCCGGAGGGTGATCCGGCGGCGCAGGTATTGGCAGCCATGCTGGTGGCGCAGGAGCTGAATCAGCACCAACTGCCGGTGTATGGCTGTTATGTTAAAGGGGAAGTGTGGCATTTTCTTACCCTGGAAGAGCGATCATATGCAATCAGTCAGGGATATTTGGCTTCACGACAGGCTGATCTCGATGAAATTTTCTGCGTCCTAAAACATCTTAAAGTAATCATTACCGCTTTTACAAGCAAAGCAGACTCATGAATAACTGCAACATAGGCGCAGCCCTGCACAAGGCCGCTGCGGAACGCAAAGACGCCGTTGCCTTAATCACCGGCAAAAAAGGCACATATCAACAATGGACCTTTCAGGAAGTATTGGCCAACAGCAACCGCTCTGCCAATGCCCTGCAAGCCAAAGGCGTACAGCGCGGTGATCGAGTCATGCTCATGGTGCGCCCGTCAATGGAGTTTATCTGCCTGACCTATGCCCTGTTTCAGTTGGGCGCAGTGGTGATTCTCATTGATCCTGGTATGGGCTATAAAAACCTGCTCCGTTGTATCGGTTCGGTCCAACCCAAGGTACTGATTGCCATTCCCCAGGTACACTTTTTTTCCCGCTTGTTCCGCAAGCCCTTTGTTACGGTGGAGCGGCGTTTCTGCGTTGGTCTGAATCCGTTGGGCGTCTGCGGAATTTCCATGAAAGGAGCAGCCCGCAAGGCAAGCCCGGACTTTACTGCTGTGAGCACCGAAGAGGATGAGCTGGCCGCGATCATCTTCACCACCGGTTCCACAGGTCCGCCCAAGGGCGTACAGTACACCCACGGCATTTTTTATCATCAACTGCAACAGATCCGTGATTATTACGGCATCGGTCCTGATGATGTGGATCAGCCTGGCTTTCCTCTGTTCGCTCTTTTTGCCACTGCCCTTGGCGCAGCAGCGGTGATCCCGGATATGGACCCGACCCGCCCGGCGGAGGTTGATCCGGCTAAGTTTATTCGTTCTATTCAGGATAAGCAGGTGAGCTATTCCTTTGGTTCGCCAGCAATCTGGAATGTAGTGAGTCGATACTGCATTGATCAACATATCACCCTGCCTGTGCGCAAGGTTCTCATGGCCGGGGCTCCGGTGTCGGGTGAATTGATTGAGCGGATGCAGCGGATCATGCCCGAGGACGGGGAAGTCTATACTCCCTACGGGGCCACAGAGAGCTTGCCGTCCACTTCTATTACC
>JBATKL010000251.1:0-6357 GCA_049669385.1 Candidatus Electrothrix sp.
GAGCCGTAAATCCAGTAACCATGTTCTTTGAGTACTTCCAAGGTGGTGACTAGATTCACCACCTGAGCAATACGGAGATGGGAGATTGCCCCGGCTGAAGTACGAGCCACTGTCCCGGAAAGAGGCGCACTGCGTTCACGGGTGAGGATAACGCTCCGAAACCCTGCTGCCAGGGCTGAGCGGAGAATCGAACCGAGATTACGGGGATCCTGGATTGAGTCCAAGATCAAAATCCGATCGGAATTAGCCAAGGCCTGCTCCAACAGCTCCTCCAAAGGCAAAAGCTCTGCCTCGGTCTGTCGTGCCACAACGCCTTGATGTCGGCAATTGCGGGGCACAGGCAAACGCTCTGCCTCAACAAAGCGGACTCGCACCTTGTGCTGACGAGCAAGATCGACAATCTCCTGTATCTTTGGCCCGGCCTTGCCCTTTTGAACAAGAAGCTCGCCCAAGCTGCGGGCATTTCTCCGTAATGCCTCAAGAACTGTATTTGTCCCCCACAACAGGTCATCTGTGACCTCCTCAGAGTGAGGTGCATCTTCTTCGAAGTTGTTCTTTGTACCAGACCCAGCTGCCTTTTTGCGCAATGCTACCATAAGTATTCAGCGACCAAACGTGAAAAAATAAATAGTCCCCCCCCCGAAAAAAAAGGGGGAGGGTGGATTTCTACAACATAAAAAATAATATTAAAAAAATCAGGGTCGAGGAACAGTCCTGTTTACCTGGGCCGTATTCCGTCGCCGCCGTTCTGCTGTAATAATGGCCTGCAAGTCACGAACAGCCTGCTCAAGCACATCATTGACAATCAGATAGCGGTAATTATCAGCTGCTGCCATCTCCTTTTCAGCATTGGCAAGCCGAACAGCCAGATCTTCGGTGCTCTCCGTCCCTCGTCCCCGTAAACGCCGTTCCAGCTCAGCCAAGGTCGGAGGACTGATAAAAACCGTGACAGGATCGGCATTATTCCTGACCTGCTCCGCCCCCTGGATATCAATATCCAGCACAACATCCTTACCCACTACCAATAAGGCTTCGACGTCCTGGCGTGAAGTACCGTAGAAATTCCCATGGACCTCGGCCCATTCCAGGAAGCCGGACGGTTGCTGATCGCGAATGGCAATAAACGCTTCTTTGCTGATAAAGTGATAATCGCTTCCGTCCAGCTCACCGACCCGTGGTTGACGTGTCGTGTGGGACACAGAAAACTCCAACCCGGATACCTTTGCCATTACCTGTTTTAGAATAGTCGTTTTGCCGCATCCAGAAGGTGCAGAGACAACCAAAAGTAGACCCTCAGCCATTATTTTCTCCTTCTCCGGCATGTTGTTGCAGGAGCCCTAAACCGGTTTGCTCTCTGTCCAAAGCGGCCAAACGCTGATTAATGGTTTCCGGTTGTACAGAAGACAGAACCAGATGCCCGCTGTCCAGGATAATAATCCCCCGCGTACGTCGCCCTTCAGTAACATCAATGAGTCGGTGCTCTTGCCTGGCCTCTTCCTTGAGTTTTCTGATCGGTGACGAGCCGGGATTGACCACGGCCAGAATACGGTTGATCTTAACGGAATTACCAAAACCTACATTAACAAGCCTGTTATCCATCACTGTCCATTATTGTCTATATAATCAGGTGTATAAAAAAATTCCAGTATCATGCTATTCAATATTCTGGACCTGCTCACGCAGTTTTTCAATCTCGTTTTTCATTTCAACCCCGAGATGCGCTATAGCTGAATTGGAAATTTTTGATGCCAAGGTATTGACCTCTCGGAGAAACTCCTGCAAGAGAAAATCAAGGCGTCTGCCGACAGATTCATCGCTTGCCATAAATCCGCGAAACTGATCAATATGACTGGCCAGTCGCACCACTTCCTCCGTCACATCGGCTTTATCCGCCATGATTGCTGTTTCTTGAGCCAAGCGCATGGGATCAATATCAACCCCTTCAAGCAGTTTTGTTATTCGGTTCTTCAATTCCTGCTGTCGCTGCTCAAGAACCTCGGGGACCATGGCCTCAATTTTTCCGACAAGAGCGGCAAAATTATTGAGACGCTGCAAAAGCTCTTCTTTCAGACTGCCGCCTTCTCTCTCTCGCATACAGGCGCAATCACTAAGGGCAGCCAGCAAGGCCTCCTTCAGCTGAGGCCACTCCTCTTCAACATCTGGGCTTTGCTCCTGGACTGCTATAATATTGCGCAGGGTTAGCATATCACTGATCTGGATACTCGCCCCGAGCCCAAGCTCGGTATTCATCTCCTGTAAGCAGGCATGGTATTGGCGAGCCAGGTCCAGATCAAGATGGAGCTGCGAGCCACCGGAAGTTTCGCCACGAAGGCTCACCGAGATATCAACCCGACCGCGATCCTGCTGGCCAGCAACGGTTTTTTTTATGTGTTCTTCCAAGGCAGCAAAGGCTGAAGGAAGCATCACTCGTTGATCGAGAAAGCGATGGTTAACGGTCCGGATTTCTACAACCCAAGTTCGTTCGGCGCTGCCGGATTCACCGCGACCGAAACCGGTCATACTACGTGGACGCATATATATTTTTTTGTAGAATTAATGAAGAGTAAAAAAGAAGGCTAACAGAACAACAGAGCTCAAAGAAAAGGATCTGTTATTGGATCGATACCGATATATATTGAGATGTATATATGAGAAAAGAAGAGGAAAAAGGAAAGAAAAAAATCAAGCAAGCGTAGCGAGCAGCTCATCACGACTCACCGAAGCCGTCCCGACTTTACCCACGACAATCCCGGCTGCATGATTGGCCAACACAGCGGCTTCCGTCATTGAGCAGCCAGCGGCTAGACCCAGAGCCAAGGTAGCGGCAACCGTGTCTCCTGCTCCGGTAACATCATAGACCTCCTGAGCCATTGTCGGAACCGTAACAAGCCTGTCATTATCCCCTTCCAGCAAAGCCATGCCAGCCTCACCTCGGGTGATCAGTACGGCCTCGCAGGAGATCTCTTCCCGAATCTGCCGTGCCGCAGCAAGTAAGGTGTCCTCATCCTTGATATCTATACCGCTGATCCGGGAGGCCTCAAAATTATTCGGCGTAATGACGGTAGCTCCGACAAAACGATGGAGATTATCCGGCTTCGGATCGACAATCAGGGGAATCGCCCGCCCACTCGAATGACGCAATTCTTTCAGTAAAAGATGCAGCCGGATCATCAGCTCCTCATTCACCACCCCTTTGGCATAATCCGAAACAACAACAGCATCAAAATCGGCAAGATGATCTGTCAGGTATTGCAACATGCTCTCCAAGGTCTGTCGGCTCGGGGCACCGGCCTTTTCCCGATCATACCGAACAACCTGCTGTCCCTGAGCCACCACCCTGGTTTTTATGGTCGTGGGCCGCTCTCCTTTAATCAGGCCATCCGTCGGTGCCCCAACTTTCTCCATGAGCGCAAGCAGTTCATCGCCCATCGGATCATCGCCGATAATACCGCACAGGGCACAGGAACCGCCGAGAGAGATAATATTACGCAGGACATTGGCACTGCCGCCGAGCAGTAACTCCTCGCGGGTAACATTGACCACCGGCACAGGGGCTTCCGGAGAAATTCGGGACACTGTTCCCCAAATAAACTGGTCCAAAATAACATCGCCGATCACGAGAATACGGGTATCGGCAAAACGCGCCACCTGTCCCCGTAATGCTTGGACATCATGAACATCATTCATCAACTGCCCTGCTCCCTGTTCAGTTCCCTATCCAACTCCCTATCCAACTCCAAGAGGCGATCTGCCATCCGCTCGGCAGCAAAAACCAGAGATTCCAAATCCAGAAAATCCATGACATGTTGATCAAACAAAATCTTTACTCGGGCCTCAAAGCCGTCTTCCACATCCTGATCCCAAAACAAAAGGTACAGAGGAACGTGGGGAAGCACAGGAAGAATCACGGCGAAGTCCGCACTCTGTCCCTGCTCATCATTGCCTTTTTCTCCCCCAATCGTCTTGCAGAGTGGTGCAAGTTCTTGTCTACGACCAGCGAATCGCTCTGACAATCTGACTTCACAGTAGGTTGCCAGGGTACGAATTTTAGCAATGGAGTTGGGCAGGCTTTCCATGCCCACCCAGGTGCCGTTTGGGAGCCTTTCCTCTACCTTCTCGCCTCTTATACCGCCCGTTTTGCCGCCCCTCTCGCTACCGGCATGTCCACCAAAGGCAACATAATTATAGAGCAGGATCTGGTCCCTGGGATCAACAAGCTGCTGCCCATCCATCACAACCTCATCCCGCCCTAAAAGGATCAAGCGTCCGAGATAACGGAATCTGAGCTGATCCGGATTCTCCGCTGACCAATCAGCCCCAAGGCGATGACTGAGCTGGCAAAAATCAAGGGCCTGCACTTTGGATTTCAAATGAACAACCAAGGCCATATCCTGCTTGTCTTGGCCGCGCTCTCCGCGATTCAACCCATTCTCACCCTGTACGGCACCGGCACTCAACTCGGCAGGCAACATATCTTTCTGCACATAAGGACAAAGATCAGGAGCAACCCCGCCCTTAGTTACAGCAACGGCAAAGGCGAGACAGGCTGCATAGCCGCACTCGCCACAGTTTGTTGCCGGGATATATTTTAAAAATTGATGCGGTGTCATCTGAAACCATAGCCTTTAGTCCGAAAAGATATCTTCCGGTTGAAGCATACAAGATAATATACTTAAAGATTATTACATCTTATTTTTTCTTCTTATCCAGGGCCGCTGTAATCGCATCAGTCATATCTACAGACTTGTCAAAGTACAGCACAGCTGTATTCGGCATGATCATAGATACTCCTTTCTCCTTAGCCACTTCCTTGACAATAACTTCCAGTTTCTTCATGATCGGGGCAAGATGCTTTTCCTGCAAATTTCTCATTTCCATATTTGCATCATCCTGCTTCACTCTGAAATCACGTTTTTTTCGTTGCAGTTCAAGCCCTTTTTCCTTCCTGGTTTCCTCGTTCCAAGCATCAGCCTTTTTTTGCATTTCCTTCTGAAGAGCCAAGACAGCCTCTTTTTCCTTATCAAGGGAGGATTTGAATTCTTCCATTTTTGCTTCCATCTTTTTCTTTGCCGCTATCCCTATGCTGGATTTATCCAGAACCTGCTGTAGGTTAACCACACCTATACTAGGTGCAGCACTCGCCGAAACAACAGTAAAAACAGTAAGGAAGAAGAAAACAGATGACAAAATCAGCACACTCGTTCGTTTCACAGCCAAGCTCCTTTAAAAAAACGTTATCAGCATCCTTTCTTGCCAGGCACACAACCTCGCATCCAATCGGTCCGGCAAAGTCCAGCCTGCGCAGAAACGACGATCGTATCTTACAACGAAAAGAATACCGTTAAAATAAAATTACCGAAATTTCATCCTCGAATGCGAAGAAATATCCCGACCTGCACTTTCAAGACTCGTGCTCCGCCTTTGCTATCCTAACCGACCGGAGGAGGAATTCAAGATTTTTTTTCAGGTCTTCCACCTCACCTCAGCTTAATATTTATCAACCACGTTCCTTGAAAAACTCACCATTCTTTCTTTAACATTCTTTCTTTAACGTTTCTTTAACCTCTTTAACCTCTTTAACCTCTTTAACAATACTCTCATTCATTCCGGGCGGCACAGAGAAAGCACTTCTCCTTTTTCAACGCCTGCCACTCTTGGGGATAAAAAAGAAAATAACACGCCAGCGAAGCGTACCAACAGATAACTATGGTGACCAAATCATGACTGGGGAAGTGGGCCCCTCTGATTTGTTGCCCTACCCCGAAGATCAATCCGAGGGTGACACCGAAAAGGAACCCAAAGCCCCTGTAACCGGAACGGTATCGCAACAGGACAAAATAGACACTGAGGAAACAGTAGCCGCCAGAGGCATGACCAGCCATACCTGATTCTGTGCATCATAAAAAGGGGAAACCCACCAGATATCCAACCCACTGTATTCCAGGAAAACCGCCGAGACAAAAAGCAGCAGCGGAAAAAAGAGCATAACAGAACGGTTTTCTACTCTGTAGTTTACAGGTACTATTCGCATGGTGGGATACCAATTAACTCATTATTTAAAATATCCAGTTCTTTCTTGTACACAGCTGTCTTGACAGTAAAAAGTCCGAGCAAGGTATGAAACAGATTATCATGAAGATCATCGCTGTTTTATGGTCCTTATCATACGTTTTCAGGAAGCTGATTATCTCGGCTAAAAAATAATCTGTGTAGAGCAGGGCATTATCATACGCATTGATTATTTCGTCCTGACTGCAATCTTCCAGCTGATTTGTGCGGCAGGTCGGTGTGAATTGCTCAAACTGTTTCGGATATCTCTTATAATAAGCTGGTCCATGATTCCCCATCTGATCATAA
>JBATKL010000252.1:0-6350 GCA_049669385.1 Candidatus Electrothrix sp.
CCTGGGATTCCACCTGATAACCATACCCTTTGCCTTTCTGATTGGAACGGCAACTGATATCCCCTTGATTCTGCTCGCAGCACTCCATTCCTTTTTCTTGCTCGGGATGCAGCCCCTGGAAAACACCTTGGTAGCCAAATTGACCCCTGCCTGGATGCGCAGCTCTGCATACGGCATGAAGTTTATTCTGACATTCGGCGTAGGAGCATTATCAGTAAAGCTGATTAAAATTGTTGAACAAGGTTGGGGCCTCCCGCTTGTTTTTCCGGTTTTGGGAACGATTTCGGTCCTTCTTGTCGTCATGATCGGCGTTTTAATCATATCAACCCAGCACATTCGCTCTTAATGAATACGTAACGCCCCCCGCCCCAAGAGGCGGGGTATCAAGTAGTATCAAGTATCAAGTATCAAAGCCCTACAGCTTAGTAATGAAGTTTCTTTTAGAGGAAGAATATATGACGGTTACAAAAAAACATGAACATCTGCCCAAGCCCTTTTATCTCGTATCTCTGCTTATTGTCCTGCTCGCAGGCACAGTAACAGCAGCAGAGGTTAAATTTGTCCGCCCTGATCTTGACATACCGGTACGACGCGGCAGGGGGGAACAATATAAGATAATAAAATTCGTTAAAGACGGCAATCAAGTCGATTCTTTGGAAGAAAACGGAAACTGGGCCAAGGTGCGGCTTCAGAACGGCACAGAAGGTTGGATGCTGAAACGATATTTAAGTGACGAAAAGCCGCCGGTAGAACAGGTACGAGAGCTGCGCAAAGAAAATGAACAGCTGACAACAGGGAATGAAAAATTAACCCGTGACCTAAAAAAAATTAAAGAGCTGCAACTAGCTGGCAGTGAGGAGCTTGAAAATTGTCAAAGGAAGACTGAAGAAGAACTTGCTTCGGGTCTGAGTGAATGCAACAAGATGAAGGACGAATTTAAGGCTTCTCAAGAATTCAATAAAATCATGTGGTTTATATCCGGATCCGGGGTTTTACTTCTTGGCTGGTTGATCGGCCATTTTGCTGGCGGCTCACCAAGAAAGCGGAACAGGCTTTTATGAGTGGCATAAACCAGATTGATGTTTACTGTTGAACAGATCAATGCTGCATTCGTCTAATAAATGCATAACCTCCTCACTCGATCTTACTGGTGTGGAGGCATGCCCCTCTCAAGCCTTGCGTAAAAATCTCTACTGTACTTTTTACTGTACTTTTTACTGTACGTTGACAGGGCTTTTGGAGAGTTTTGCCGAAAGAAACCGAACAATACAATTACACACATGAAAAAAATACGATCGACAACAATCCTGGCAATACGCCATAAAGGAGAGGTCGTCATTGCAGGCGACGGTCAAGTCTCGCTTGGACAGACCGTCATTAAACATAATGCCCGCAAGGTGCGTCGACTCTACCATGATAAAGTGATTACCGGCTTTGCCGGTTCAACAGCTGACGCCTTTACCCTGTACGATCTTCTGGAGCAGAAGCTGGAGCAGTTTAATGGCAATTTGATGCGTTCCTCAGTTGAGCTGGCTAAGGACTGGCGCACCGACAAAATGTTGCGCCGACTTGAGGCAATGATGATTGCTGTTGATGAAAAAACATCTTTACTGCTTTCCGGCAGCGGCGATGTGATTGAGTCTGATAATGGCATCCTGGCTATCGGTTCTGGAGGTTCTTTTGCCCAAGCAGCAGCAACCGCCCTCATCGCCCACTCCGATCTTGATGCCGAGTCTATCGCGCGTGAATCAATGGATATCGCGGCTTCCATCTGCGTGTATACCAATCATAATCTTATCGTGGAAAAGGTCTAGCAAGATCAGGCCCCTGAATCCTATCCTTTGAAAAACCCTTTTACTTTTTAAATATTGATGAGTGAGTTAAATTCGTTAACACCGAAACAGACCGTCGAGAAACTTGACCAATATATTATCGGTCAGAGTGACGCAAAGCGTTCCGTTGCTATAGCCCTCCGCAACCGTTGGCGGAGACAACAGGTGCTGCCACCTCTGCGCGAGGAAATTGCCCCGAAAAATATCATCATGATCGGCCCGACAGGCGTGGGTAAAACCGAGATAGCGCGAAGATTGGCGACCCTTGCCCAATCACCCTTTATCAAGGTTGAGGCCTCAAAATTTACCGAAGTAGGCTATGTGGGCCGTGATGTTGAATCCATGGTGCGGGATCTTCTGCAGTTGGCCATCAATATGGTGACCAAGGAGGAAGAAGAAGGCGTGACCGCCAAGGCGGCATCAGCAGCTGAAGAACGCCTGCTCAACCTCCTGCTACCACCGGTTCCGAAGCGCGACACTGCTGAGAACCTGGGTTCGGACAGAGGGAAGGGTGAGGAAGGCGAGGTCATTTCGTTATCCTATAATGACGCCTTTGGTAAGGATACAGCCTCTCTCGAAGCGGACAGTACGGCGACAAAACAACAGGCCGACTCCGCAGCAAAAACCCGTGAAAAACTGCGGAGGATGTTGCACAGCGGAGAGCTCGATGACCGCACGGTGGCACTCAATGTAACCACCCAGAAGCCCCAGGGGCCAGTTGTAGAGGTTTTTTCCGCCTCCGGGATGGAAGACATGCAGTCCTCTCTACAGGACGCCTTTTCCAAGATTTTTCCGGGTCAGCAGCAGGAGCGAAAATTCAAGGTCCCAGATGCCTTGGAGTACTTGAGAAAAGAAGAGTCCCAGCGCTTGGTTGATACAGAAAGCGTGACTGAAAAAGCAATACAGCGAACCGAGCAGGCCGGAATTATCTTTCTTGATGAGATCGATAAAATCGCCTCTAGGAGCGGCTCTGGTTCAGGATCACCTGATATCTCTCGGGAAGGGGTCCAGCGAGACCTGCTGCCCATTGTCGAAGGCTCCACCGTAACCACCAAGTACGGTCCGGTTCGCACAGATCACATCCTTTTCATTGCTTCTGGAGCCTTTTATGCCAATAAACCTTCAGACCTTGCCCCGGAATTACAGGGACGCTTTCCTATTCGGGTCAATCTGAATGCTCTTGGCGAAGAAGACTTCTTTCGTATTCTCACCGAGCCGGAAAATGCCTTGATCAAGCAATACACGGCACTGATGGCTACTGAGGGTATAGAACTGAAGTTTGAGGAAGGGGCTATCAGGGAAATGGCGCGAATCGCTGTGGAGGTCAATAGAAAGACCGAAAACATCGGGGCCCGTCGCCTGCACACGGTCATAGAGTGTGTCCTGGATGAGCTCTCCTTTGATGCCACAGAGCGTGAAGAGCGAACCTTTGTTGTTACACCGGAATATGTACAGAAGCAGTTGCTTGACATTTCCGACAATGAAGATTTAAGCAGGTATATTTTATAGTTCTTGTAGCTCTTGAAGTTCTTATAGTTCTTTTATTAACCTCCCGCTTTCATGGCGGGAGGTTCTGAATTAAGCTTACTTGCTAAATCTCTTGAGCGCCCTTTTACTGAAATACGAAGGGTCCACCTCGCTGTCAAAGACCGCCTCGGTAATCGTTATGGCGGTTTGATGACCGGCCTTGTCAGACTCCTGGGGAGTCACCGTCCATGCCATCGGATAAAAGCGATCTCCATCCTCTCCAAGCGGCTGAACATCTGTATAGCTCATCACCCGGATAAGAACACCGTCCTCGTCAAAATACTGCACAGTGGTGGGAAGAAAGTATTGTTTGGAAACGGCAAAGATAATCTTCCCCCAAACCACTGCGGCATCCGGATGGGGTAAAAGCTCCACCCGATATTCGGTTTCGGTTTCCTCAAGCAGTTTCTTGGTGTAGTCTTCGCTGATCGAACTTTCTCGCACCAAGTCATCGTTGCTGAAATCACTGCCCATCCAGCTCTGGAGCATCATAGACGCTGGGATTTTTATAGTCTTTTCAATGCGGGGTACATATTGCCACATGGCATTGTCGAGCTTTAAAAAGGTCATCCCCTTATCTTTGCCTGGATACAGAATCTTAATAAACGATTTTTTATTCCCGACTGACCAGCTCTTCATCTTCATGGTGCGCTCAGCCCGCTTGGTCTTCACCACCATACTCATTGCCATGACAGCGGTCTTGCCGTTCAGGTTGTCCTCAACCTTTTTAATCACCTGATCCACGCCTAACAACGTGTCTGACGGCGCATCAGGACCAGACGCATCTGCTGGTGGAGCAGCAAGAGGTTCTTCGGCAGCATAAAGCAACTGTGCAGGCAGGGTCAGAGCCGCGAAGAAAAAGAAGAAGAAGAATGACAGCATGCGTGTCATATTTTTCTCTCTTTCGCTTCTGCTTCCTTTCCATCGGCAGAGGAAGCAGGAGATACAGTCGGGTCCTTTACACCACTTGCCTTACCAACTAACACCCGTTTCAAATCCTTGGATAAAGCCTCATCGCCGAGCATACTCTGCATTAACTTATCATCAAGAACGGTTTGGTTATGCGATTGGGAGAAATGACGCAGCCTCCAGATAAGCCAAAGCACGGAGATAACAAGAATCACCACTAAGAAAATAAAAACCAGCCAAATCAAGTCACTCATAATTTATCGCTGTTCATGTCAATGTTTCGTTGAGAAGCTCTCTGGATGTTTTGCTCCCCCTCTCCTCTCACAAACTACAAACTGTAATTACTCGTCCTTCTCCCCAGCTTCCAGCTTTGTAATCTTTTTTTTCAGCATAGATATCAGGCCTGGAAACTTCTCGTCTCTGAGCACCGTGCTGATCTGTTCCATATAGTTGCGAATCAAACTGACACCCTCTATCGCGATATCGTAGGCCATCCACGAGTCTTTTTCCAAAAGCATAATATAGGAAACAGGGATGGTCTTGTCTTCACTCACGAGCAAGGTCTTGACCTCGGCCCTGTCTCTCCTGATCCGCTGATCAATAAATTCAATTTTTTTATCAAGATAACCATTAACCTGGTTAATATAGACATATTGCAAAAGTTTAGTGAACAGAGTAACAAACTGATTCTGCTGCTCCGGGTTCAGCGACCGCCACTGCTTGCCCATAACCCTCTTGGACATTTCATGAAAATCAAATCGCTCCGACACAATCTTCACAATAACCTCGGATTGGTCAACAAGAGGTCGTTTCCTGAACTCAGGGTCTTTTAATAAACTGACGACCTTATCAACAACCGGCTTCAGCTGCTCTGTCGGATCAGGCGGAGCTGCAGCAGCTGCTGCTTGAGTAACAATCGGAAAGACAAAGAGAGAAAGAAAAAAAATAAAAGCGCATCTAAAATTCTGCATAATTTCACCTTACATGAACGGGAATAAATTACTCGGACTGTTCTTCAGTTTCATCAGGAGTAATATAATGAGCAAGAGAAGGTTTCCAACGTTGTCGACGATGCTGATAAAAACCATCACGAACAGCTGCATAGGGATCAACGCTCATCTCTTTTACCTGTTCATATTCACCAAGATGGAGAGAGAGATTATTCACTTCTTTGCCCATGTAAATACTCACGGACTCTTCCCAGCCTGCGGCCCAGCTATAATACAAAGGGGTCACAGAAAAGCTATCCACAAGAGTGCCAGAAATATCACGCAGGGTTGTCGGCCCCATAACAGGTATCATTAAAAAAATACCATCAGGAACACCCCACGAGGCCAAGGTCTGAGAAAAGCTTGCCGCTTTTTTGGGAAAACCCAGCTCAACAGCAGGATCCCCGAGTCCCCCGACTCCACCGACAGTATTGATCGCAAATCGAGCCAGTAAAGTCCCTGCATCTGTAAACCTGACTTGCAACAGGCTGTTGACAGCACGTATCGGCTCCTGCAGGTTATAGAAGAAATTTGCAACAGCCCCTCGAATATCTGCGGGAAGAAGCTCGCTGTATCCGGTAGCAAGAGGATTCATAACCCAGGTGAAGGCATAATCATTAAAGGTAAAAACAACCCTATTTATGTCTTCAAAGGGATCTTTGACAGCATCTTCTTCAGATGTCTCCTCATAAAACGCATCATCAAGAAAATCAATCTCGCCATCTGCTGCATACAGCAGATGGCAATTTCCCACAATAAACAAGCTGACAAGGAATACACGAAACATCCTTCTCATGAATCCGATCGGCATACAATGCCGCCTCCTGCGTTCCGTTATCTGCTCTCTGCAAAAATACCCTCGCCTCAAAATCGATGCGGCGATGAGCAAAACAGTCCCGGAGCGTCTTAAAAAATCGTTATTTAACTCCGCCAAAAGCAAACTTGGAAATCAACGATTCTAAATCAACTGAAGATTCCGTATCCACAATGACGTCACCAGCCTGATACATTTCCTCATCACCGCCCGGTGTGATCTGGATAAGTTTATCACCAATAATCCCCTGTGATTTGACCGAGGCTATAGAATCTTTGG
>JBATKL010000253.1:0-5446 GCA_049669385.1 Candidatus Electrothrix sp.
GTTGTCACCCTGATGGACATGGAGACCGATGAAGAGGTGAGCTACCAACTGCTCGGCCCGGAAGAGGCTGACGTGAAAAAGGGTTCTATCTCGGTTCTGGCTCCTTTGGGGCATTCAATGCTGGGCAAGGAAGTCGGGGACGAGGTGGTGGCCAAGACGCCGGGCGGTGTCCGAGAATTTGAGGTTATGGAGATTCAAGCCGGTCCCCTGTGTTGATTGCTGATTGCTAACTGCGGATTGTTGCGGGTCGCGTCGTATTTATATTGACATCGCTGCAAGTCGGGTGGTATATAAAATATTTTACATTTTTTACTCTTAACCTTCCCGCTCTTTCTGCAAAGACAGTGAGGGCCATTATGACCGCGAGGAGGATTTATGCGTCATTACGAAACCACGTACATCCTTCGTCCCAATTTGGGCGAAGAAAAATTCACAGAAATTCTTGAACGAACCAATGCCATTGTTGAGGGTGATAATGGTTCGGTTATTGATATTGATCGCTGGGGCATCAAGAAGCTGGCCTATGAGATCAAAAAAGAAACGCAGGGTTATTATATCTGCATGAACTATGCTGCCCCCGGAAGCACGATCCAGGAGATGGAACGTATTTTCCGTATTGATGATAACGTCCTTCGTTATCTGACGATCAAGCTGGACAAAGGGAAAGAGATTGATCAAACAGGGGTAGAGCAAGAGAAAGAGAGGATTGCCGCTATTGCCGCTGCTCTTGCTGCTGAAGCAGAGGAACTTGCTCGGCAGGATGAGGACGAGGACGTTGAGGGGGAGAGCAAAGAGACGGTTACAGAGACCGCCCCCGAAGAAAACGATCCCTCAGAACAGGAGCAGGTGAAGCAGGACGATTCAGCTGAATAGAACGCTCTTTTCTTGCATTGAAAAAGGATAATAACCATAAGGAGAAAATAATATGGCTCCCCGTAAAAAAGTGTTTTACCGTAGAAAGGTTTGTAGATTCTGTGCTGATAAAGAGGTGGTTATTGATTATAAGGACGTAAAAGTCCTGAAAGGTTTTGTTACTGAGCGCGGTAAAATTATTCCGAAGCGGATTTACGGCACTTGCGCAGCGCATCAGCGTCAGCTGACCGAGGCTGTTAAGCGAGCTCGGCACCTCGCCTTGATGCCTTATACCGGTTCTATTCAGTACTAAGAGAAAGAACGGAACTTTTTTCTCTTTTTTTGTCCAACTGCTGCGAGTGCTGCAAGTACTGCGACGACGAGAAACTATTCAACGTGGAGCTTGCAGTGTGCCTTTGTTGTAAGACAGCAGACAGTACGTCGTGATGGGACGACATGGAAACAGCTTGCAGTATAACGGTCCGTTTTTGAGTGCCCGGCCACTGTTAGTGGCCTTATTGTTCTTCTTGCCCATAGCCGTTCCGGGATTGATCGGTTGGTTGAACGGGTTACTTGCCGTTCCGATTTTTCTGCTGTTGCAAACAGCTGCTGATGAAAGAACGGCTGGTCAACAGATCAGAAACGGCTTGTTGATGGCGGGCCTCGCTTCCCTGTTGATGGGGCGTTTTCCAATGTTTCTTTTCACGTTGACGATGCTCCCTTTGGGATACAGTTTGCATCTGAGCGTAGCGCGGCAAAAGACACCAGCGGAATCCGGTGCAGCTGGAATTATGGTGCTGGGCATTTCATGGCTGCTCTTTTGGTCTCTGTTCGGCACCATAGCCGGGGTGAATCCCTATGTCGGTTTGCTCACCAATATGGACGCCTTTCTCGGGCAGGTCGTTGTGGTGTATCGGACGAGTTCTGATTTGCCTGCCGATGTTTTATATAATCTTGAGCAGATTATAGCGAGTATTCGCGTGCTCCTGCCGAAGATTCTGCCCGGCCTTCTTGCCGGAACAGTCTTGATAACCGTTAGTCTGAACATGGTTATCTGTAGAGGCTTGATGCGCAAGCTGGTGCCGGAAAAGGTTTTTTGGCCGCCATACAGTGATTGGCGATTGCCAGATAAGACGGTGTGGCTTCTGATTTGCGCCTTTGCCCTTCTTCTTGTCGGCACAGGAGAGGTGAAAAATGTTGGTTCAAGTTTACTGCTGGTTTCAGGGCAGTTATATTTTTTTCAGGGCGCAGCTGTTGTTATTCATGTCCTGAATCGTTGGAATCTCCCGCGTGCTTTTCGTCTCTTCGTTTATGTGATTCTTGCCCTGCAACGTTATGGTATGCTGCTTGTCGTTATTGTCGGAATAGCCGATACCTGGGCTGATTTTCGAAAGTTGGACCGTAAAGAGAACAAAGATACAACTGAATAATTAATAATCCTGTACTTGATTGAGGATAATATATAATGGAAATTATACTGAAAAAAACAATTGATACCCTCGGACGAGAAGGGGAAATTGTTAACGTAAAGCCTGGTTATGCGCGTAATTATCTTATTCCGCAAAAATTGGCTTCTACTGTGAACAAGGCCGCTCTGGCTCGTTTACAGAGAGAGCAGGAGATCATTGAGAAGCGGCGTGCGGAAGAGCAGAAGAATGCGGAAAAGCTTGCTGCACAGCTTGAGAATATGATCGTTGTTATCACCCGCAAGGTAGGCCGAGAAGGTCGTCTGTTCGGCTCTGTTAATACGGGAGATATTGCGGATCAGCTTGAGGCTCAAGGCGTTACGCTGGACCGCAGGTCGATTATGCTGGCCGATCCGCTCAAGAGCACTGGTGAGGCAAAGATTACCGTGAAGGTCGGGTATCAGATGAGCACTGAGATCACTGTGCAGGTTGCTCCAGAAATGTCAGAGGTTTGATTTTTCTACCGTAGTTTTGTGAGCGGCGTGTTGTCTGGCTGAGACACGTTGCTCATTGTTTCTTGTATATACCCGCCTGCCCAATCCCTTGCAGGTACCCCTCTTCAATGGTCGCCCACCTTGTCTGATACTCCATCCTTTTTCGAGAACGGAGGCATCATACCTGTTGCTCCCTCCCACAAAATGATTCCGCCACAGAATGTGGAAGCGGAACAGGCTCTTCTCGGTACCATCCTGATTCAGGATAAGTCCCTGTTAAAGATTGTAGAACTGCTTTCTCCTGATGATTTTTATAGGGATGCCCATAAGGCAATCTTTGAGGTCATGGTCAGTCTCTTTGAACGTAGTGAGCCTCACGACCTCGTTACTGTGACCAGTTTACTCCGTGATCAGAACAGGTTGGAAAAGGTCGGCGGTTCCGCTTATTTGACGTCGCTTACCGATGTTATTCCTTTCACAGGAATGCTCGTTCATCATTCGAGGATTATACGAGAAAAGTCTATTCTTCGCAGACTGATTGAGACCAGTAGCGAGGTGGCTGCTCGCTGTTACGATGCGCAGGGGGACCTTGAGGCCTTAGTGGATAAGGCTGAGCAAACTATTTTTGAAATAGCCCAGGCCCGTAAGACGCAGGGCTTTGAGCCCATGTCAAAAATTGTTCCCAAGGCCTTTGATCGGATAACAAAACTGGCAGAGCGCAAGGAACATATTACCGGTATCTCCACCGGATACGACGAGCTGGATCGAATGACTGCTGGCCTGCAATCTGCTGATATGATTGTTTTAGCTGGTCGTCCCTCTATGGGAAAAGCACAGCCTCTTGAGGCAAAAGTTTTAACTGCCCAAGGTTTTAAGCAGATGGGGGAACTTCAGGTCGGAGATCAGCTTGCTTCCGTTGACGGAAAACCCTCGCAGGTTGTCGGTGTGTATCCGCAAGGCCGACGACAGATTTATACCATCACCTTTGCAGACGGACGCTCCACCAAATGCTGTGCCGAGCATCTCTGGAAGATTTATTACCGCGATTGGCCATGTTCACGTAGAGTTACAACAACGAGGTTAATGGAACTGCTTGAGCGAAAGCGGTATCAGAAACGGCTGTGGATTGATACGTTCAGTGGTGATTATGGATCTCATTCTGATATACCCTTTAATCCTTGGTTGTTGGGTGCTCTGATAGGAGACGGAACCCTCAGCGGTAGTTCTTTACGATTCAGCACGGCAAGTAAGCAGATGCTGGAACGAGTCAAAGCGGCTGTGGGAAGCGGAATGGAAGTAAAACATGCAGGAAAATACGATTACCGCATCATAATCAAAGGCGGTGCTCATTGCAGAGGTGTACAGGGAGTACAAAAAAATCCTCTGGTTTCATCACTGCGGGAACTTGGTCTCTGGGATTGTCGAGCTGAACAGAAATTTATTCCTTCCTGTTATCTGAATGCTTCTCGTCAGGTACGCTTGAATCTTCTTGCTGGTCTTTTAGACTCTGACGGCTGGGTTGAAAAATTTGGTGCCATCCGATTTTGCACATGCAGCAGACAGCTTGCGGAAGATACTGTCACTCTTGTTCGGTCACTTGGCGGTACAGCCCGTTTCTTTGAAAAGAAACCTGTTTATATCTATCGTAAAAAAAAATATGCCGGTCAAATCGCCTATGTATGTAACCTGCAAATTCCTGATGCAGATTCTTTGTCTCTGCTTGATGAAAAACAGCTGCTGATCAGGAAACGGCAACGTATTCGGCGTTTAAATGTCATCAGTATTGTTCCAGAGCAACTGACTGAAACCCAATGTATTGCTGTCAGTCATTCGTCGCAATTATATCTTACAGACGATTATATTGTAACGCACAACACTGCCTTGGCTATGAATATAGTGCAACATGCTGCCTTGATTAATAAGGTGCCGGTGGCAGTCTTCAGCTTGGAAATGTCTATGGAGCAGCTTGCCCTGCGTATGCTTTGCTCTGTGGGCCGGATTGACGCGCAGCGGATTCGTACCGGGCATTTGCAGGACAACGACTGGCCGAAGCTGACCAGGGCCACGGGCATGCTTGCCGATTCCCCTATCTATATTGATGACACTGCCGGTATGACTGTTCTGGAGATGCGGGCGAAAGCCAGGCGGCTGAAATCCGAGCATAACCTCGGTCTGGTTGTGGTGGATTACCTCCAGCTCATGCAGGGAAGTTCCAGGATTGAAAATCGTACCCAGGAAATCAGTGATATCTCCCGTTCTCTCAAGGCGATGGCCAAAGAATTGGATGTCCCGGTTATTGCTCTGTCTCAGCTGAATCGGAGTCTGGAGAGTCGCACCGATAAACGGCCTCAGCTTTCTGATCTTCGCGAATCTGGCGCAATTGAACAAGATGCAGATGTTATTATGTTTATTTACCGGGACGAGGTCTATAATAAGGCGGAAGATAATCCCAATCGGGGTATTGCTGAGCTGATTGTCGGTAAACAGCGTAATGGTCCGACCGGTACAGTGAAACTGACCTTTCTTGGACATATTACCACCTTTGAAAGTTATACCAATCAGGAGCCGCCTATGGGTGGGTATGAGTAGGTTGCGGGAAACTTTGATTGACAATATTTTCCAGGCAGGTAAGTTACTTTACTCTGAAAATTTGAAAAAATGCGTTTTTGATTTTGATTTTTCCAGGATTTGGGA
>JBATKL010000254.1:0-4889 GCA_049669385.1 Candidatus Electrothrix sp.
CTCGCCGACCATTTGTTGAAAACCGGCAGGAAGACGTTCAAGTAATCCGCCCAAACCGAGTTCTCTACATATTTCCGCAGCAGCCTGTAAATCTTCAGGTTCAGGCGGCCAGTTTCTCCCCATAAGCAGGTTAAAGGCAAAGGTTTCCGTAATGACATGATTCTCATGAAACTGGGGCGCAGCGACAACCCGGGTACGCCACAAATCAGGCCCGATGAGCCCCTGTTCTATGCCCCAAAGGCGTAATTGACCAGACTCGGGATTGCGCAGGCCGGTCAATAACGCCGCTAAGGTCGATTTCCCCCCGCCCGAAGGTCCCTGGAGCAACACATGTGCATCCGAAAAAATCTTCCCGGTGCATTCCGAAAGCGTTGGTAATACCGTGTCTGGATAACGGAACTGGACGTCCTGAAAAGAAACAAGCGGATATTTTTGTGATGAAGCGGCATGACTCAGGGCTGTCGGCAAAATATGGGTTTTCTTCTCCAAGGATCGGGCGGCGGCATTGAACAAAGGAAAGACCTGTTCGCTTCCTGCTATAGCATTAACCGCCGAGGTCACGCCAGCGATGAATTGATTCAGGGCCTGCGCTGCCAGCAGGATACCGGCGATACTAACGGCTAAGGCATTGGCGTCGCTCGTTTCAGCAAGGAAGTACGGTAATATTCCTATCAGCCCGAAAATATACCATCCCCTACCCAGAAGACCGCGAATGACTAAGGCGACGGAATCCATTTCTTTTGACACCTGAACATAACGCCGAAGGAGTTCCCCTTCCCGATCATGCCAGTGGCTGCTCTCCTCTTGAATCAGACGGGTACGATACCCTATCATTCCTTCGGTCATATCGTTGCTCATATCGCGGTAGGTCGTAATCCATTGCTGCGTACGACGATAGTATCGCAGACAGAGCCAGACGGTTAAGCCTAACCAGAAGGCAAGGAACACGGCATGGAGCAAACCCCCGGCTCCCATAAACAGAATGCCCATGGCTATAATCAACTGAATGATAGCTAATCCGGCTCCCAGTCCTCCTTCTAGAGCTAATGAGCTTAACGATTCCGCCTCCATGATAATTCCCAAAAATTGACCGGAACCCTGATGTCGTATCTCTTCCGGTTCAAGTTGCAGAATACCGTGGAGCAGGCGTCGCTTGAACAGCTCTCCTATTTTGATCGAAATCAGACTTTGCAGCCATCTTTCCAGCAGTTGAAATGGAATAATTGTGAATAAAAGTAAAGCCCAGGCCATAACGGTAGCATAGGTGAAATGTCCGGCAAGGGCCTGCCTGCCGATAAACCACCATGAGCATATCGTCAGCGCCAAGACAGCAATATGGGCACCTAAGGCTCCTGCCAGCGCAGGCATAACGGAAGAACGCAGTATCTGTTTTTTAAAGGGTGCTCCTGGTGAAGAACGAAGCAGCCAGCACCCTCGCATGTGCACATTGCTTAACTGTTCATCAACAAGTGCCTGAAGCGATACCTGTATGCGTTCTTCAGAAATACCAGCCTGCTGTAAGATGCGGGCTGCCGGTTCTGTTGCAGCTTCTCGGAATGAGGCGGTCAGTATCTCCAGAATGTCTTTTCTTGGAATGGAATGTTCTTTCAGGTCGGAAGCAAGCACGGTCACATGCCGTCGGCCTCCCTGTAATATCGCGAGAAACTGAGATGTTCCTTCTCCGGGAAGTCGGATCAGAGATGGTCCTATACAACGCAACATGTCCCGAGTTTCTGAATAACACCATTCGGTGGGGACAATTTCTATTTTCAGGCAGACAGCGGCAAGTTCCATCCATTGTCCGATGAGACTGTTATCACAAGTATCATCATCAAGACACAAAGGCTGTATACTTTCCGAGTCCTCTGTGATATTACTCCTGTGGGCCAGCCGAGGCAGGGCATCGTGAAGGTTTCCGGGAGACCATAGCCAGGAGCTAAGTAATGAGTGCGACATATTGAAAGTAAAAACTCCCTGAACGTATTTCCTCGTTGCACACGAAAGAACAGGAGATGTCAGGGTATCGTGATGCTGAGTGATGGACGGAACTCTCTTTTGAAGAGCCACGTTGTCTTCAAAAAGTTTTAAAGGAGGTAACTTCCTGCTGATAATGTGCTTTCACCTTTTTGGGATCAAAAGTGAGAAAGGTGCCCCCAGAGGCGAAATGCTGATGAAAAATCCTACCTGTCGCATACGTCATTGCTCCGGCAGTCATAGGCATGGTGACTGCTGCTAACGGCATGCCGATGAACGGAATCATCCTGACAGCACTGAAGAGTGCCCCGGCAGCAGGAACAGAACCTGTTCCGCCCACTAACGACATCAGAGAACTCTTCCCTATATGCTGAGGGAAAGGCACTTTATACATATTTGCCAGCTTACGGAGCATCGTCAACTGAACTCCGGTAAGTCCTATCATATCCAGCATTGGAATTGATATAAGTCCAAATCCCATAGAAAGGATTACATGATTTCGTATCATTATCTCAGCCTGTTCCGCTTTGTCCGCAGCTTCAGACAGATCTTCGTACCGGACTTCCATTGTTTACACCTCAATGATGAATACATGAGAGTTGTTCCTGGATGAACGTCGCGTTCACAAAACAGGTTGCTAAGAAACGGACAAGGGCTTGTTATTTTTCCTGAGTGTGCTCAGGGTTCGGCTTTTTCCCTCGCCGTCTCCATACCGACAGAGGGGTGGCAGCGGATCCAAGGATAAATAAATACAACATATAATACGCGTAATCAATGACTGTAAGATATCCTACTGCCAGCCTTGCGTGTTGTTTAAGGTGAAATGCAACGAGCAAGGACAAGAGAACAAGGAGACCGATCAGGCGTTGTTCCACCCGCTCAGCTGGAATATAAAAAATCAAAAATAAGCCGATGCCTGCCAGCAAAAGAGGCAGCGTATGAAGAAAAAGCATCGTGAACGAATTCTTTTGTTCAACAGTACACTCTATGTTGAATCTTGAATAATCAAGCTGATAGGCGGAAGAAAAAAAATTCGGGTTCCCTAGAGAAGTCTTTTTCGACATTATATCCTGAAAAAAAGAGGTCTTGCGCAGGTGCCAGTCATCAGGGGGGGAACCAAGAGCTATGGCGTCATTTTGAGGAATATACACAAGACGGTCATAAGGATACAATTTATGCCGAAAACGGATAGCAAGTTTTTGTTCCTTGTTGAAGGGAAAAGATGCAACATCAAAATCAGCCTTAAACGTCGCCTGTACCTGAACGGTCGTCGTGGTGATTTTACCTGTTTTCTTTTCTGTGATAGGGTTGCTTAATGTAGCTGGCATCACAGTATCTTCAAATTCAAGGGGAAGGAGCATGTTTTCTAACGGTATCTCATTATCGTTCAACCGGCTCGGAGAGCTGAAACTGAAATTGAGCTGGAATGATGCGCTGAATTCGGAACGATCCGGGACAATATTTGTCACGCTGAAATTTTGTACCCCTACAGAGACGACCCGTGTGGAACTCATAACGAAATCGTCAATCAGAATAATCTCATCTCTCAAGATCCCTTGTAATATATTGTCGATTTTACGATATTGTTGCGCGTACTGAACAGCTGCCGGTACTCCTTTTCCCTTTTGCCATACTCCGACAGCATATTCTTTTTTCATTCCTCCTGCCTTATCAAACCATATTAATCCGGTGGCCCCCTTTACTGCTTTTTCTGCATTATAAAATTCAGTAAGAGCATCCCTAAGTTTTCCACGATCTTCACGTATATGTTTTTTTCCCTGAACACCGCTTTTTCGGGCAGCCTCAATCGCTACCTGAGCCGCATCGTAATAACATATACTCACAATATTGTACGGTTTGTTATATTTTTCTTTGTACTGGGAGGCAAACTCAAAAGCTTTCACACCGCCGAGAGAGTCCATGAAAGGTGTTACAAAATAAATACCGTCTGAGTAATATCCGGGAGTCGCCTGCTCCTTAGGGTGTGCCTTTAATTTATCGAGAAAACTTCTGGCAAAGGCATAGGAAGCGATGACTCTGGTCTGATCCGATATGTTGTTGGAATCCTTTAATGCCGTAATTATTTTCGTCCCTTCAGCTGCATGAGTTGCAAAATACAAAATTTCAGGAGGCTGCTCAGTCAGATCCTTCTGAATAAGCTCCAGCTGTTCATCCGATGGCGCATCTATATCACATGCCCATTTTCCGGCAATCCGCATCCCCAATCCTGTTGCCATCGTCTCGAAAGTTTCGGCAAGCGATCGTCCATAACTGTCTTGAGTAAAGATAATACCGACGGAATTATTTTTGAATCCCCTTTTAATATAAAGAGCGACAAAGCGGGCCTCCATATCATTGCCGGAAATTGTCCTGAAATACCATTTGTTATTAAGAATAATCTCCTCGGCACTGGCAGAGGCAGTCACCGCAGGAATTTGAAATTTTCTATATATTTTGCCAGCGGCTTTCGATGTTTCATCGTAATAATGACCGAGAACAAACAACACCTTGTTGTCTTCGGCAATTTCCCTGGCAATCTCTTCAGCTTTTTCCGAGTTGTTTTCATCATCATAAAAGAGAACTTCCACCTTCCTGCCGTCAATTCCTCCATGGGCGTTAACATCATCAATATATAAGTTGACTCCGTTGCGCATAGACGTACCGTTTTTAAGCCCTAGGGGGCCAATGACGGCAATAGAGACGGACTCCTCCAGAGGAACATTTCGGAGCTTCCACCATGAGTAACTGAATATACTTATGCAACTTATGCAGATAAAAAATATTAAAACGATTTTTTTCATATTTAAAAAGTTCGTCCTTCTCCGTTGTTCAGAAAACGAGCAGGGGCAACGCTGTATCTAGTAACCATGCTGTTCCTCCCACGGTGACAGTTATATACAGCACTTGGCCTGCAC
>JBATKL010000255.1:0-1515 GCA_049669385.1 Candidatus Electrothrix sp.
CAAAGACTTGAGACGAAGAGACTCTTGCCGAAGCGGCGAGGACGGAGCAGGATGTTGTAGCTGCCGCTTTCTTCCAAGGCTGCGATATACTCAGTTTTGTCGATATAGAGAAAACCCTGAGTGATAATTTTTTTAAAGTTGCTTTCGCCGTAAGGGATTTTCATATCAAGTACTTGTTAAGCCTTATTCTTTAGGGACATTGCTGTTCCAATCTGGGATTTTTGTTGTGAGCTTACGCTTGCCAAAACGAAAACGGGTCTGTCTTTTATTTGCTCTAAAAGTTATTGACCAAGTCAAATATCTAGATTTTGAACAGTTTACTTTCTTGAGAAAGAGACAGAACTTCCATTGAAGAAATATTAATATCTTTCGGAAGCTTGTCTCTCAATACCGGCAACACATATTGACAATTTACCTCGGAAACGATATCTGTAAGCAGGTTTGTAATTTGGTTAGAATGTACATTTTCAATCTGATCTTGCAGTATAAAATGCAGACATGGGAGGTCAATGGAATCTGCAAACTGGACATATGCCAGATCGAATGATGCCATTTGGCTCTTTTTACCGCCAGCTCCTGGGTTACCCTCGATGTTTCCAATCGTAAACTTGTAAACCCCATCGGGATTATCTGCACTTAAGAGAGAATGAACTCCGTCTAGTCGAGAGGAGATGTCGGCAAAGAACACATTAAACTCTGCAATTCTTTCCTGTATGAGGTCATCTTTTGAATACAACTCATCATTTATCTTTTCAAGATCCTTTTCAATTATCTTGATTTTAGAATTGGAAAACTCCCAACTTCTCTTTTGCTCTTCAAGTTTCCCTTTTTTCTCATAGAAACCATTTAAATTCTCAATTATGGTTTGCAGATCTTCAATGGCACCAGATTTGACCAATTTTTTAGAGAGTTTTTTTTCCTCAAAAATCAGATTTGCATGTGTACTTTTCTTGACACTTATCTCCTCCTCAAGACCTGGCAACTCTTCCGTGATGAACTTGAGTTTCATATCTACCATTCCATTATGGAACTTAAGTGTATCCTCAAAGCTTTTCTGGATATTAGGTATAAGAATTTCAGCCTTAGTGTACAAAGCTCTTATTTGTTCGGTGTCAACCTCTGCAAAACTATCTTCAAGATCTTGCCTACTTTCTTGAATAAGATCTTTCCTAAATTCAAGTCTCGATATCTCTGTTGCTACCTGGTTGATCTTTTGCCGAAAGACGTTGATTTTTTTAAAATCTTGTTCGTAATTTTCATTTACGTTGAAAGAGTTTTTTTGACGAACTAACCCATCAATTTGCCGATTAATAATTATCAACGATTGATTGATTTGCGAAAGATTATTTTCTTTTCTAAGCCGAGTCTGTATTCGTTTCTCGATGTTGCGGTCTCGGACCAACTTGTCTTTGGATAGGTTTGTGTCGATTCCAAACCAAAATAGGTGAAGAATCTCATATGTGACATCGGTGACGACATTCGGTGGAAGGACTCGAATCGTATTAATTAGCTTAT
>JBATKL010000256.1:0-2036 GCA_049669385.1 Candidatus Electrothrix sp.
CTGCCTGTTGTTGGGTTCGACGGGCAAAAGCTCCTTTCGGATTGGTGACGATGGTCAGGACGCTGCTGAGAGAGTCACGAAAATAAGGATTTCCCGCATAGACCTGGGCTGTAATTTTCTTGTATTCTGAACGACGCAGTTTGTTGTTACAGATTATCTGCATGATATCTTTTTTCTCCTTCCCATCAATACTCCGTCTCAAACTGCTGGTGCACCCACAGGAATTCCTGCCGCCCCTAACGGTCAAGCTCACCGGCAAAATAAAGCGTAGTGAGGAACGAACGCAGCTATATTTTGTCCGAGTGCAGCGCCTTGTTGTGCCATCTTTATGATTATATTAGGGGACTGGCCAGAATCTCCCTATATCCCAATTTCAGTCCGGGAGGCGAAACGACGAACAGTCATAACGGACTTTTTACCTTCTACTTCAGTTTGAGATGTGGCCCTATGTGCCCAACATAAATATGTTTTGTTTGATTCTCAGGGAAGAAATGTAGTCGGTTGCCGTTACTGAGTTTTACATGGTTTTCAAAAACCTCTTTCCGGCCTTCCGGCAACCAGAACTCTCGCTGCCTTTTCAGACGCTTGTCATTCATAACTGTCTCAGACTCACCACTGACCTTATGATTAAGCCCAACATCTCGTAGAAATTCATGATGATAACTCTGATATGTTCCGTTCGCCCACTTTTCACAAAAAGTATTCAGACTTGAGAGCGACTCCTTTACCTGCTCCAGAATCGTCTTACTCGCAGACCATGTATTGAGTTGCTGAGGAGCAGTTCCACAGAAGGTAATATTAGGAAAGAATTGTTCCTGTTTTTCTAAGAGTTCCCTCCCTGATTTGACCAATGAATTTCTTTGTTCACAAAGTGCAGTAACTTCATTTTCAAAACTTTCTAAAGAGTAGATGTTCAAGATATTGAGGTGCCGACTGAAAATTTCACCAGCCTCATTCAGGGTTTCAACTGTAACCTGCAAGGGGGAGCTGCGCCAGGGGGCACGGGTTGGCAGGCTCGTAAGGGGCGCTTCATGCCAGGCGGCAGCACGAAGTGCAGAGAATGATAAATCATCATTAAGGCTTACTTCAAAGAGATCGACGCCATCCTCAATATCCTCTGTGCAGAAAAAAGGCTGTCTGGTGGCAAGACTTCGAAAAGCTCTGATGATGTCTCTGCTGTCACCATGTTGATTTTTTCCATGCCAGTCTTGCCAGAAATACCCCTCTGCCAATTCAAGTCTAAACCAGTTAGGATCAACAGTTTCATCAACAATAATGGTAGCAAACCCCACATTTTGAGACTTAATACAAACCTTTAAAAAATCAGGGAGAGCATTATCTGCATCGTTGGCAGTATCAAACGGCAGGGAATGGTGGTTAAAGACAAGGCAGGGTGTCATAAAAGCTTCTCCAAAAGCGTATCGCTCTCATCAAAGAAGCCTTTGGGCCACATACTGATTCTGCCCAGTTGGTCAATATCAGGAGAAACCACCATGGTCTCATGCACAGAGATGCCTCGCTCTAGGAAAAAGAGTTTTACTTTGTCACAAGGAATCATCCCCTCCTTCACGGCGACCCTGATTCCATTAAGAAAATGATCGGAGTGAGACTCTATGAAGAGTTGCACGCCATTCGTTGCAGCAATGGAACAGAGTTTACCCAGAACAGATTGACCACCTGGATGCAGATGGGCTTCTGGATTTTCAATAATAAGCATATCATCAGGTTTGGCCCGAAGAATTGTTACCAGAACCGGGAGAACAAAGGTGAGACCGAATCCAACATTCTGTGGTTTAAAGTCAGCCGTAACCTCCTTTCCTTGTTCAAAAGCATAACTTAAGGCAACACTATTCATAGCCTGGTGAAGCTTGGCATGGATCCTGATTCCTGGTGAAATCTCAGACATCCACTTGTCGAGATTGTCCAGCAACCTTGAAGATGACGCATCTGGATGTTTGAGTTGCTCTATGGGCAGAGATTCCAGGCTATTTTCTGCGATAAAATGGGCTGTGTATTCCCCATGGTTACCAATAGAG
>JBATKL010000257.1:0-2397 GCA_049669385.1 Candidatus Electrothrix sp.
AACGGATTATATGAAGACTTGCCCTATTTTCTTGACGACCTTCGACCGCAAGGCTTTATTGGGCGGCAGATTGCCCGCGATCTCCATACACGATCAGATATTTTTTCGCCGGACCCAAGAGACTGGAACCTGGAACAGGTCGGAAGATATCTTGTTGCAAACGGGGATGATCTGCCGGGAAATCTTAAAATTGGGCAGATGGCGCTTGACCGGGTACGAAGACCGCCGCTCAAGTCACGACGTGAAGAGTATCCTGAACTTGCGGACAAGGCCGTGGAAGGAGAGGTATATGGTTCTTCCGCCGGGGGGGAGCAGGCCAAGTTTGCCACCTATTCCAGAGAACGGAATGCCCATGTGATTGTCAAGTTTTCTCCAAAAGGCGGTGGCGAACTGGCTACCCGGTGGCGGGACATCCTTGTTACTGAATACATCGCAAATGAAGTTCTGCGCGAACATGATATTTCTGCGGCGGAGGTAAAGATTTTTCAGGAAAAGGACAGGCTGTTTCTTGAATCGCTCCGCTTTGACAGAGTCGGGGAGTACGGGCGATTGCCGCTTCTGTCAATGCAGGCGGTTGATAACGAATTTTCAGGTGTCGGCAGAGGCTGGTTGGATGTTGCGCAAACCTTGCACAAGCAAGGGCTGATCAGTCAGCAGGATTTTTTCGATCTGGCTGTTTCTTGGAGCTTTGGCAGATTGATTCACAACACAGATATGCATCTCGGCAATATCAGCTTATTTATCCAGGAAGCAGACTTCAGCCTTGCCCCGGTTTATGATATGTGTTCAATGGGGTTTGCGCCGAGGAGTACCGGTGAATTTTCGCCGTTTATTTTTTCTCCCCCGGACATTGATGGTCACCTCGATAGTCGATTTGATGATCGATTTAATAATCGCGTTGGCTTTCTGTCGGACACCGCTTCTTTGACCAAGCGAATCAAGGAAATGGCGCGAAAATTCTGGAGCAGGCTGGAGAAAAACGAACTTATATCTGACGAGTTAAAGATCTTTTTAGGGCAGGGAAATCCGCTGGATTAACTCTGTGGATATCATCCAACCATCTCCTGAATCTTCTTCTCAACCCTCGGTTGCAGGGATTCCAGGGCGGTGAACACCATCGCAATCAGGTTTTCTTTGCCAGCAAAAACCCCTTCCGGCCCGCCGGAATGGAGATTGGTAAAGGGAGGATGGTACAGGGCCTCAGCGTCCATGATGCCCCGGGCGGTGAGCTGGTCAATGATCAGCTCAATAAAACGGATCTGCGGGGCCGTCAGGCTGCGGTCATTGAGGAATTGGGCAAAGGCGGTCTTGGCTGCTGCCCGATCCAGGCCGACCAGGGAGCGAATAAAATGGGCTAGCGAGGGTGTTTCGTTCCGTTTGAGCAGGTCAGAGAGGAGGATCTTGCCCTCGTCGGCCCCGATCTCGGTGAGCACGGTTTCCAGGCCCTGCAAGTCCAGGGTCGTGAGCGGCTCATTGGCCTTGAGGCGTTGGATGACCAGCTGGTTGGTATGGCAGCGCAGGTAGTCCTTGACCTTTTTTTCATACTGAGTCCCGGTCATCCTGGGGATATAGACCGGCTCCTCTTCCCGTACCCCCAGGACCTCATCCTGAAAATCCGTGTACACCAGATTGCGCTCCTGCTTGTCCAGCAAGGGGACCAGCTCCCGAAAGCGGAGGCGGAGATCCTCCAGCTCGGCCAAGGTCATCCCTTGCCAGAAGCTGTCTTCCTGGACCCCGGCAAGATAGGCCAGCTGGGCCGCTACTGCCGGGACAGCCCGTTTCTCTTCCAGCAGCTGGGCAATCTCCATCACCCGCCTGCGCTGACGCTCAAAGCTTCCGCCCTCGATCAGGGCCAGCTGCATACGCAGGGCGGTGAGATCAAAGAGCCGGGCCTTGATATTATCGCTGGCAAGCTCGCTGGGCAGGCCCGCAACCTCCCGTTGCAGGGTCATGCAGTCGCTCTCGCTGAGCCGGTCCCAGGCCGTGCGCTCCTGAAACTGCTCCACTGCCTGCCCATGCATACGGACGATGAAGTTATCCCGGTGCATGGCCTTGACCTCCCGGTACAGGCCATCTGTCAGGCTTGTTGCCAGCTGAGCATCTGGATCGGTTTCAGGGCGGGACTGAATATGACTGAGCAACTGAACCCGTGCCTGAAAAAGACGGGTGCCCAGCGGGGCAGTATCCCCGGCATTAATGCCCTCCGGGTTTTCCTGAAAAAAGTCAAAATTAAAGCAGAAATCAAAGACCCGGAAGTCCTGCTTATCCTCACCAGGGCCAAAGAGATCCGGGCAGGGTCGGGTGCCGCGTCCGATCATCTGCCAGAATTTGATCTTAGAGAAAACCGGTTTGAAAAAGACCAGATTGGCCACCGCAGGCACATCAATACCGGTGTCC
>JBATKL010000258.1:0-1663 GCA_049669385.1 Candidatus Electrothrix sp.
TTCAAGGCTTCTATCAAAGGTATTACCTTGAATATCTAGAAAGCTATCATCAAAATGAAATCGAGCAGTGTCACAGGCCGCAGCAAAAACTATCGGTAATTTTCCTGTATTATTCAGTTGCGCAACGTCACCGGTATTTAAAGCCCAAGCCCAGAGCGTTCGAGCACCATGTCCTGAAAAAACAGTGAATCCAACCCCGGCATTAATCTCATTTTTAACATTTGTTGCAGTAGGATCGTTATCACTCAGCCCGCTGGGTAAATCTTCAATACGCTGATCATACAGCTTGACTGACTCCATATCCATTGGATACACAATTGGGTTACTCGCAATATTATTCAAAGAGGCACTGATTGCTTCCGTCGTCTCCCAACTGCCAGGATAATCATGATATTCACCATTAGACATTATATCGATTTTCAAGCTTGCAGTGTTTTGATTTTGTTGGTATTTTAAAGTTTTCTTTTTATAGAGACAGGCCAGAATACAAGAGGATGATATAATGATAAGCTTTGAAGAAACTGCAAGCAAACCAAACGAATTGATAGCAATGACGGGATATACACCTGAAGAATTCAAGGCTCTTCTGCCAGCATTTGAAAAGGCGGCTATTGAGAGTCCCTGGACATTAGAAGGAAAAGAAAGGAAAAACACACCAACTGTTTATAAAAATTCTGTATTTCCAAGTGTTACTGACCAGCTTTTTTTTTATATTGATCTACATGAAACAGTACACAACTCAAATTGTGCTGGGAAAGCTATTCGGAATATCACAACCTAAAGCAAATTTATGGATTCACTATCTTCTGCCGATTTTATCATCGGCTTTGAATAAAATGGAAGCTATGCCATGCCGAAATATGCAAGATCTTCAAGAGAAAGAAGCGTCAATTTATTCTCATGATGGTACAGAACGCCCGATTCAGCGGCCTAAAGATAATGAAAAACAAAAAAAATATTATAGCGGTAAGAAGAAAACGCATACTGTCAAAAACAACATACTTGCAAATTCAAACTGTGAAGTCATTTTTTTGACACCAACTGAGGAAGGCAAAAAGCATGACAAAAAAATAGCTGATGAATCTGAATACAAATTGCCGGAAGGGAGTAAACTGTTGCAGGATACAGGATTTCAAGGATTTTCTGTTTCAAATGTTGAAATTTTACAGCCAGCAAAAAAACCGAGAGGAAAAGAGCTGACTCAAGAGCAGAAAGACAGAAACCGCAATATTTCAAAAATAAGAATAAGGATAGAACATGTCGTAAGTGGAGTTAAACGTTATAGAATTGTTAAAAATAAATGCCGTAATTGGAGTAGAGGTTTTACTGACCAGGTTATGGAAATTGCTTGTGGGCTACACAATTTGAGGTTGAGATTTCGTCCTTGGCAAGAGGTCAAACTCCAAGAGGTATAAAATCGATATAATGTCTATTAAAAAGCTGTGTGGCATTTGGTAGACAGCTTTTTAATTGTTTTGATCTATAATCAAATAGTTACCTTGGCAGTGCTTTGGGATATATGACGCCCCGATTTGACAGTAAATTTGGCAAAAATATAGTTGAGCCCTACTTTTTGTTGATTGGCGAAGGTATTGTATGAGCGGTAAGGATTAATTTTAAATATCCAGTAAATACTTCCTGGCTATGCGAGTGCCCAAAAGAA
>JBATKL010000259.1:0-1982 GCA_049669385.1 Candidatus Electrothrix sp.
GATGTGTACTGGTCGGGTTGATCCAGCCTTTATCCTGCGTGGTTTTATTGAGGGTGCAGACGGCATCTTCACCGGTGGCTGACAACACGGAGAATGTCATTACCAGGTAGGTAATTACGATGCAATGGGTGTGGATGCGCTGGTCAGAAAGGTACTGGAAGACGTGGGTATTCGCAAAGAACGTTATGATTTACAATGGGCTTCAGCTGCTGAGGCACCGCGCTTTGTCAAGTTGATCACTGGATTTACGGAGCGTATGAAGGAACTCGGCCCGCTGGGCGAGGCTGAGGGTCTATCAAAAGAAGAGATCAAAGAGCGATTAGAAAAAGCCCTTGCTGTGGTCTCGGATCAGAAGGTCCGAGTTAGCTTTGGTAATGCTGCTAAGGCAGTACGCAAGGATGCGGTTTGGACACCGGAGCATATTGACGAGGTGGTCACAACCAAGATGGCTAAGACCTTGGATAAGGCTTTGGCCTGATTGCCCCGGCTCGTTACAACAAAGCAGAGAAGGTAAAAGCGATGCTGTCCCTCCGTGGGCAGTGTCGCTTTTTTTTGTTAATACGTTATTGGAGAAGATCATGTCGGAATTTAGCAATGTCACGGTTAAGAAAGCAGCGAATATCTATTATGACGGCAAGGTAACCAGTCGGGTTGTCACCTTTGCCGACGGCACCACCAAGACCTTGGGGATCATGATGCCTGGCGATTATGAGTTCGGGACTGAGAAGAAAGAGCTGATGGAGATCACCAGTGGTGAGGTTTCTGTGCTGCTGCCTGGTTCTGAGGAATGGCAGGTTATTGCGCCGGGAAGTTCCTTTGAGGTGCCTGCTGATTCGAAGTTCGGAATCAAGATCGGGACGGTAACGGATTATTGCTGTTCGTATCTTGATTAAGGGTGCAGGCCGCCGCGCTTTTGTTCTGGCGGCCCGCTCTGAGATTGTCCCGGTTCAGTTGACGTTCGAACAAATAGCAATTTAATTTCGGTTTACCCGCTTGAAACAGCGAGGAGCCAAAAAATAAAGGGAAATAAAATGGATGGTAGAAGTCGTTCAGATATTGAGCCGGGTTTAGCAGTTAAGATTGTTCTTAAGAAAGACCAAAGATCCGGTCGCCTTACAGAAGGGGTTGTCAAAGATATATTGACCAATTCCTCATTTCATCCACATGGTATCAAAGTTCGGTTAGAAAGTGGAGATGTCGGAAGAGTAAAAGAGGAATGAGCTTCAAGATATCAATGGTACATTAGTCGAATAATTGGAAAATCGAACTTGTATACGTCCTTGAGCAATAATAATACTGATTAATGGTGCAATATGTCCCCTGATGAACTCCGAGCTATTATGGCTTTTCTTAGAGAGAGAGTGTGTTTAGATTCCAAAGATGACCAACGTCCGGTCGCTATTGCCTTTCTTCCACCAACGGTAGGAGAAATGATTGGTGCGGGATTACATGCCAAAGGTGTGGAGCAGGTGCTCTCTGCCCCGTGGTGGGAAGAGATGGTCACGGATATTATAGAAACTCCTGATTTTTCTGAGCCTGATGAGTCACCTGAACAGGTTCTTGAATATGCAAAAGATGTGGTTTCGGATTATATCCGTAAGCGGGTTTCGCTGAATGGCAAGTAAGGGACGTAGCTGACAAGCTGTGAATGCATCAACGTGGTTTTGAAAATGGGAGAAAGGTATTTGAAGCGTCCAACCAAAGAGGAGATGAGGGAGTTACCGTTATTTAGAGGTATCAGTCTTGATAATATTGTTGTTGTGCAAGATAAAGAAGGTGCGGAAAAAGCGATAAAAGAGCTGAAAGAGGCTCCGTGCCTTGGGATTGATACGGAAAGTAAGCCATGTTTCCGTAAAGGAGAAGTGAGTAAAGGTCCTCATCTTATTCAACTTTCGAATGAATCAAAGGCTTTTTTGTTTCCGACGAGGTTTTTGCCCATCATTGCATCATTAGACAAAATATTGAGTGATCCTCATATAAAG
>JBATKL010000260.1:0-2301 GCA_049669385.1 Candidatus Electrothrix sp.
TCAGGTCGATCAATTCCTGATTAGCCTCATCCGTATGGGTTGATCCGATAATGATAATATCACGGCCTGAGACATCACAAGGGAAAGCGTGGTATATTTCACCATCAGCAAACTGCTTGCGGATCATTGGGGTACACACAACCCTTAGCTCAGCTGCTACCTTATCGGCAAGGGGAACGGTATCCTGGGTCGCAATCAGTAAAATATTTTCTCGTCTGGTCATCAGTCTCTGTTGTTTTGTCCTGCCGGATTATAATGCCGCGACGAGTGCCGCAACAACGGCATCGCCCATTTCCTTGGTGTTCACCGAAGTGCCGCCCTTTGTGGCGATATCAGCGGTCATGATGCCCTTGTCCAGAGCAGCGGAAACCGCACCTTCGATGGCTGTAGCTGCTGCATCCTGATCCAGGCTGTAACGAAGCATCATCGCAGCAGAGAGAATCTGAGCAATGGGATTGGCAATACCCTGGCCGGCAATGTCCGGTGCGGAACCGCCTGCTGGTTCAAACAGGCCAAAGCTGGCACTGTTCAGGCTGGCTGAAGCAAGCATTCCCATAGAACCGGTGAGCATGGCTGCCTCGTCCGAGATGATATCCCCGAACATATTACCGCAGAGCATAACATCAAACTGCTGGGGCCAACGGACCAACTGCATGGTGGCATTGTCCACATAGATATGGTTCAGTTCCACATCTGGGTAATCCGCTGCAACCTCAATGACCACCTCGCGCCAAAGTACCATCGTGGTCAGGACATTGGCCTTGTCCACGGAAGTGACTTTCTTGTTACGCACCCGAGCTGCCTCAAAAGCCATCCGAGCAATTCGTTCAATCTCAGAGCGTTTATAGACCATAGTGTCATAGGCCATTTCATCAGCGCCGCTGCCTTCTCGACCCTTGGGGGTACCGAAGTAAATACCCGAGGTTAGCTCGCGAACCACAAGAATATCAAAACCCTCGCCGACGATATCTGGACGCAGGGGACAGGCAGCTGCCAGAGACTTGAAAACCCGAGCTGGACGCAGATTACAGAACAGATCAAAATGCTTGCGTAAGGGCAAAAGAGCTGCCCGTTCTGGCTGTTCTGCCGGGGGAAGACTTTCCCATTTTGGACCGCCTACGGAACCAAAAAGAATGGCGTCCGCAGCTTCACAGACATCCACGGTGGATTGTGGCAGGGCCTCACCGTGATTATCAATGGCCAGACCGCCCACATCCGCTGCTTGGTATTCCAGAGAAAACCCGAACTTCTCCTGCGCTACATCCAAAACCTTGATAGCCTCTGCCATCACCTCGGGACCGATACCGTCTCCGGCCAGTACTGCTACTTTCTTGCTCATAATATCTCGTCATTTCCCGAAGCTGTTGTTCTCTCCTCCGGGCTGCTGAATGATCCACCCCATCCCGAGGGCAGGGTATAGATGTTAATTAAATAAAGACACACAGGGCGAACACAGGGGTGCACCCCTACAGGAGTCTTGCATAACGATGCAGAGATATTGCGTAAAAAAAACACACCGCAACACAATTGCACATGACTCGCATACGACTTAACTACGGCGAAACCCTACCAGAAAAAAGAAAATTTTGCCATGATTTGACCGCGAAAAAAACGATTGTATTAGATTAACCGACCGACAGCACTGTTATGCAACCTTTTGCAACAGGGTCAAGACTCTTGGATGATGGGAAAAAGGAAGGGTGAATTTCTGTTCCTCCAAGCATTGCCAACCCACCGCAATCTGTTTTTCCTGTCCAGGTAAGGAGGCCTCGTCGGTCGCGCCCATCATGATAACCACTGTTTTTTTGGTGGCAATCCCCTCTATCAGAGGGAGAAAGGCACCTGTCGCAGCCACAGCCCGGCTGGTGATAAAGGTGCATTCTGGGCCGTCCCAAGCCTGCCCCGGCTCAATGCGTTGGTCTGTAACCTGCACATTGGTCAGGCCAAGGATTCTGATGATATGGCGCAAAAAAGAGACCCGTTTCTGTCTGGGTTCCACCAGGGTAACGATTAGTTCCGGCAGGGCTGCGGCCAACACTAGGCCGGGAAAACCGGCTCCGGAGCCTACGTCGACCAGGCTTACTCCGTTGTCTTTGTCGCTCCCCGCCTTTTCGCCCCTTCCTTGCTCCAGTCCGTATCGGTGGATAACAGGCAGCAGGGTCAGGGAATCAAGAAAATGCTTTTCCACAATATCGGTCGGACTGGTATTGCGGGCAATCAGATTGACCCGTTTGTTCCATTTTTGCAGCTCCTGACAGTAAAGGAGGATGCTGTCAGCCTGTTGGGGCGAGAGTGAAAGGC
>JBATKL010000261.1:0-1781 GCA_049669385.1 Candidatus Electrothrix sp.
CCCCCTTTTCTGTGCGCACCCCTGTCCGCATGATTTCACCGTTGGGCAGCACGACCTCAAGGCCGATAATATAATCGCGGGTCACTCCGTATTTCACCGCACTGGGGCCGCCAGCACATTCTCCGGCATTACCGCCAATGGAGCAAAACTTCAAGCTGGCCGGATCAGGAGGATACATCAAGCCATGCTTTTTCACAGCGGCCTGCAACTCACCGGTGACGACACCGGGCTCCACCACGGCAATCATATTGTCCGAATCAATCGCTACAATTCGATTCATCCGACTAAACCCAACAACCAACCCGCCATGCACAGGAAGCGCACCACCGGTGGTGCCGCTGCCCGCTCCACGCGGAATCACCGGAAAGCGGTATTTATCAGCAAGACGAAGCAGGGCCGCAACCTGAGCCGTTGACTCTGGTAAGGCCACCGCATCCGGCATGAAATTCTGCCCTGACGCATCATAACTATAACAGGAACGCTCCTCTACGCTTATCAGTAGATTGTCTTTACCAACAGCCTGTTGCAATTTTTTTATGATTTTTTTCTCCATATTTGCAACAATAACGGATATTCTGTCGGAGAGCCAGCGCTTTTCAGGACATGGAAATAATTCATAGAGCAAACGCAAAAAAACGCTTCAAAATTCTTCAAAACTCTTTACGAGGTGGCATTATGTATAATTGGCATGTTGCGGTTAACGGACAGGCTGTGGGGCCTTTTTCCCATGAACAAATGATCGCCGGGGTACGATCTGGCCAGTATACTTTGGCCACGATGGTCTGGCGGGAAGGATTCAGTGATTGGTTGCCAATAGAGCAGGTCAAGGAACTGACAGGCCCCAGTCCCAACACGTCGACGGGCAGCAGACCTCCTTCCATGAGCGGACGGCAAGCTCACGAGATTGATTATGAGATCTTCGGCCATGAGATGCAGTTTGTCGAGATTGAACTTGATCCGCAGGAGAGCGTGGTGGCTGAGGCGGGCAGCATGATGTACATGAGCGACGCTATTAAAATGGACACCATCTTCGGTGACGGCTCTGCCTCTTCCCAGCAAGGCGGTTTCTTCGACAAAATGCTCGGGGCGGGCAAACGGCTGATTACCGGTGAAGGGTTGTTTGTCACCATGTTCACCTTTCAGGGCCAAGGGAAAGGCAAGGTCGCCTTTGCCTCCCCGTATCCGGGTAAGATTATTCCTCTGGATCTCAGTCAGTACGGCAACAGAATCATCTGCCAGAAGGATGCCTTTCTTTGCGCAGCCAAGGGGGTTGCCATTGGAATTGCCTTTCAGAAAAGACTCGGCACGGCCTTATTTGGCGGGGAAGGCTTTATTATGCAGCAGCTGGATGGCGACGGCCTTTGCTTTGTCCATGCTGGCGGCACCATCGTTGAACGGGAGCTCAAGGCTGGAGAAACCTTGCGGGTGGACACCGGCTGTCTGGTTGCCCTGACCCAGACCGTGAATTATGACATTGAGTATGTGGGCAATGTGAAATCAGCTGTGTTCGGCGGCGAGGGCTTTTTCTTTGCCAGCCTGCGCGGGCCGGGCCATGTCTGGCTGCAATCCCTGCCCTTTTCCCGACTGGCTGGACGAATCTGGGCTGCTGCTCCTCAAGCTGGTGGGCAGAGCGTGGGTGAGGGATCGGTGCTCGGCAACCTCTCCACGCTCTTTGAGAAGTAGGGTGACTCAGGGTGTTACCCTGAGCTGATTTGTAGGGGCGCACCTCTGTGTGCGCCTGAATTCGCATCAAGAAAATTCAAACAGGGCAGCCACAGAGG
>JBATKL010000262.1:0-2432 GCA_049669385.1 Candidatus Electrothrix sp.
ACCCAGTACAACTCCTGGACCGGCTGCTTTTATCTCTGAATGATATCCATTGTATCCTCCCCCACCCACTACAGGAACATCTCCTTTTTTTCTATTTTGTTTCGGTAGGTCATAACCTCGTTGCAAAGAAATTAGTTCTCCTAATGTTATTTTGTTCCATCCGTTAGGGGCGTTCATCGTCGAATCTCCTTGAACTTATTGGTCATTTCTACTCGCCCTGCATCCATCCCTTTTCCCAATGAGTGCTGCTCACTAATCATTGTTTTTCCCCTCAAGTTGTTTCACCACTCTATTAAACCAGTCGAATTCGACGGAATTAACATCAGGATTATTCAGGCTTTCCCGGAGATAAATCACCGGGCTATTAGCGAATGTCCCTCCGGGATACCTTGTCCCGGAGGGACAGCCCGATTATAGCCCACCGTTTCAACGGTGGGTGGATAAATTGTCGTGCCAGTGGAACGATAATCTTGAATCAGCTCTATTGAGGCACCAGTGGTGACACATTTTTTGTGTTCATGATCAAGATTGATTCAGACCATTTTGTTGACGTTAACAAAATGGTTCGGCTGTATTTGTGTTCATTCGCGGTTATCTCTGAATTTGTTGAAGCTTAACTTCACCCAAGGGCGCTAGAATGATTGGGCAACAGCCTGTTGCCCAATTGTTTCATCACTGCTGCCGCTGCCTTGAGCTGAGACTGCCGTATTGTAATCCTTCATCGCTCAATCTTCTTGGAACTTGTTTACAGATTATGGTCAGAATCGTTTTTTTGTTCCAACAGAGCCCGGCCTTGTGGAGTGAGTCGATATTTTTGATTCCTGCTCTGCGGTTTATCTGGAATGGTCATCTCGATCACCCCCGCAGCAATACCCGCTTGCTGATAGTTTTCTCGAAAATGCTTTTCGTCGTTTAGGTCGAGAATATCCATTATTTCAGCTCGTTTCATTTCCCCTTTCAGGATGTTAACCATTCTTCCGACTTCGGGGGTGACTTCGGGGGTGACTTGCTGGGTTGTTAATTCCGCAGTCAAGGGAAGGGTCAATTCAAAACCATACTGATTTTCTTCAAAGAGAGGAGCAGCACCCTTGGTATAATGAGGCAGGTACCTGTAAATATTGGTGACACCGGAACCAAGCTGATCAAAACGCCCCAGCTGGATCATAAACCGACAAATGACCGGATTCTTTGAAAACGGACGTAGGTTCGCCGGGGTGATCTTGCCAAAATGATGTTGACTGCATGGATTATCCAATATTACTTTATCCTTGTAGATCATCAACCGGGCCGGTGACCCATGAGTATATTCTCGATGGGAGATAATATTGGAGATAGCTTCCCGGAAGATCTTGTCCCGTAAGCTGATGCGCATATCACCTTCAAGGTAAAACGGATCATTCAGATGTTTTTCCACAAAGACCATCATCTGGTCGTAGGCATCAATCAGGTTGGTGTAAATCTGTACCCGGTCATCGTAGCGATCCACATTTTCTCGGCGAAGCAGACAGTCGAATTTATAGGCGGGTACGGCCTGTTGAATGGCGGTATCATAACCAAAAAGCAAGATTGCTGCCAGGGTCAGGCAGCGTTTACCCGTCTCACGGTCATCTGTATAGAATCCAGCGATATTGAGCAGTTCTTCAGGTGAGAGCTGCGCCCAAGGATGTTGCGAATGATGGCTACGCATCAGGCGTTTTGCTTTCTCGAACAGATCCGGGCGTAAATGATCCAGGGAAAAGCCTGGTAAGGCCCGTTGTTCGGTAAACATTCCCAGTTTTCTGTTGATCAATCCGGCCAGTTGATGGGTTCCTTTGGCCCGATAATCGCCATCTTCGCTGCGTAGATAAATTTCTCCCGCAGTTTTATGGAATTGTGAACTTACCGAAACCTGAATGGCAATGATCATCTTTCCGTCAATCTCAAATTCTTCGGGAAAAAGCAGATAAGGAGGATCCACCTTTTGAGGATTATTGGAAAGATTTGCAAGGTCAGATTTTAATTGAGTCATCTTTGTGGAATCAAGGCCGGTTACCTGGCCCTTATCATTGACTCCTAAGAGGATATATCCGCCATCTGTGTTGAGAAACGCACAGACGGTTTCAAAAAGACTTTTCGGGAGTTTTCCCTGAGACTCCTTGAATTCACAGTGCAATCCTTCGCCCTTGTCAAGCAACTCATGGATCAGTTGTACATTCATCGCTGAATCTCCAGAAGCTTTTCAGCCATCATCACCCGCACCTCTGCCAATTCTTTTTCCAGAGCATCAATCTCCAGCTGCACCGCATCGATATCGATTTCCGCTTCTTCCTCAAAGGTGTCCACATAGCGGGGAATATTGAGGTTGAAGTCGTTCTCCTTGATCTCGTCAAACGTAGCCACATGGGCGTATTTTTCCTCTTCCGCCCGTGCAGTATAGGTCGCCATGATTCTGG
>JBATKL010000263.1:0-7058 GCA_049669385.1 Candidatus Electrothrix sp.
ATATGAAGGCGGCTCGCCAGCTCCTTGCCGATGCCAAAGCCTTGGAGGCCGCCGGGGTCATCGGGATTACCCTGGAAGCTGTTCCTGCCCCGTTGGCAGCAATTATTACTCAAGAAGTCGCTGTCCCCATCATCGGCATCGGCGCAGGCCCAGATTGTGACGGTCAGGTACTGGTTATTCATGATATGCTGGGTCTGTTTGAGAAATTTACGCCCAAGTTCGTGAAACAATACTGTCATCTTGCTCTGGATATTAAGCAGGGCGTGCAGTCCTATCTTCAGGAACTTCAGGAAGGCATTTTTCCGGCGGAAGAACATAGTTTCAGCGCCAAGGAAGATTTTTCCGATCTGCTGATGCCGGAGAAAAAATAGAGTATCCTGTCTCCTGCCTGACAAAATGGTCGGGAGCAGATGAGGAAAAACGCAGGTGTGGCCGATTGCCGGGCTTGCGTTTTTCTTTTCGTGTTCAGTACCTGATTTTTTTCTCCTGTTCACCTCATGAACCCCATGAGTTCTCATTGAGTCCCCCTGAGTTTCCCGTGACAGAGTGGCCTGCTTCCCTGCTCCTTTTGGTGCAAAAAATGCTTTTGCATCGCATCCAGAAAAAGAATATATTTCGACACGTTTTCTTCTCTCCTGGCTTCATTTTTTCTTCATCTCAACACGATTCAAGCATGGAGTACTGTGCATTTATTCGCTGCGCAGGGTGTTTTGCCGGTGTTGTTTTGTCGATACGAACCCTTTGATATTCTGCCTTATTTTTCTTGACGGAACAAGCCTTGTGGGATAAAAGAAAGAAAGGTGCTGCACAGGGTGAGGAGAGATGGAGTTCATGACGAAAACGGTCTTCGTGATAAAAAAAATGATAAAGAAAAAAAAGAGCGGATTACGTTTTCGCCGTTGCTCCGAGCATGTTGTAGATGCTCAGGGGTATCTTAATATCCCGAGTCAGTTTCGGGAGGGCCTTTCATGATTTTAGAATCTTTAGAATCTTTAGAACCTGTTGTTGCTGAGCAGGATGCCAGGAAATTGCATGTCCCTGTCCTGTTTGAAGAAGTTATGGAGTGGCTCCGTCCCTGCTCTTCCGGATGCTATGTGGACGGCACTCTGGGGCTGGGCGGGCATACCGAGATGATTCTAGAACTGTCAGCACCGAAGGGCAGGGTGCTGGGCTTTGAGTGGGATGCCCAGGCCGCTCGGTTTGCCACAGAGCGTTTGGCGGGTTTCGAGGATCGGTTTCAGCTCTACCGGGCCTCCTATGCGGACATGGCTGAGCAATTGCAGAGCCAGGGGCAAGGCTTGGTCGACGGTATTCTTGTTGATCTCGGGGTTTCCTCGCTTCAGCTTGATTGCCCCGAACGCGGGTTCAGTTTTAGGGAGGATGCCCCGCTCGATATGCGGATGGATACCGGACGAGAGGTGACAGCGGAGGAGCTGGTCAATCGGTGTACCCAGGAGGAACTTGCTGATATCTTCTTTCATTACGGGGAAGAACGGCAGGCCCGGCGGGTGGCGCGATTCATTGTGGAGGCCAGGGTGCAGGAGCCTTTGAGGACCACTCGGCAGCTTGCAGATCTTATTGCTCTGGCGATTCCGAAAAAATATCACCCGAAAAAGATTCATGTTGCCACCAAGATTTTTCAGGCCCTGCGCATAGCGGTTAATCGGGAGCTGGATAACTTAACCCGTTTATTGACGGACGGGCCCAAGCTGCTCAAGCCAGGGGCACGATTTTGTATCATCACTTTTCACTCACTTGAAGACCGTATTGTTAAACAGGCCTTTGTTAAATCAGATGATTACAAAGTGTTGACCCGAAGACCTGTTCTGCCGACAGCGGATGAGGTGAGGAATAATTCGCGATCTCGCAGTGCCAAACTGCGGGTCGCAGAGAGATTGTAACGGCATGATGGCGAGTTGGTCGCCAAAAAAGGAGGATCGATTGTGAATCATACTATTCGCTCAGTACGGTCGCCTGCTTTCCCTTTCAGTTTGCGTAGGCAGATGGCATTTTTCAGAAGGAGAGATGGTTTTTCAGAAGATTTTATCCAGCTATCAGCATATACACTGGGCGCTATAGGCTTATGTTTCTTTTTTGTGGGCCTGTTTTTTACCTGGAATATCGGTCGAGAAAGAGCCGTTTTTGAGCAGCAGCAGCTTGTCTATGAAAGCCTCAGTCGGGAGCAAGCCAGCCTGAAGGCCAAGCGGGACAAGTTGATTTCCAAGCCCCGCATGGTGGCTCTGGGTGCTGCGCAACTCGACCTCCATCTTCCTGAAGCAGATCAGGAACATTATCTGTATTGAGATTTCGTATCGATATGAACATCGACTGTCTGTTTGTTCCAGGCAGTGACGATAACAGAAATGTTTTTTCTTGTTGCTGCCGATATTCATGAGAGAGCGATTCAAACGCTTATTCCGTCCGCTTTTAGGCAGGAAAAAGGAATATGGGCCGATAAGCGGCTATACCTACACGCCCCCTGGGCGTCCTTTGCGGAAGAGCAGGAAGGGGCTGTGTCTTGTCATTCTGACGGTGCTGGTGGTGGTTACTCTTGGCTCGGTGATGTTTTTTTCTCCCTTTTTCTTGCAGTCTTTGCAGGGGATGGCCGGGTTTGTCGAGCTGCCTGCGGGTATATCCAAGGCGATTGAGCAGCAGGAGGGGCTCGTCGGCGAGAGTCCTGCTGAGCAACGAGATCGTCCAATTCTGCGTGGAACAATTTATGACCGAAATATGGTGGAGATGTCGGTTTCATATCGACTTTTCTCCCTCTTGGTGCAGCCTGCTGAATTGTCAAACCGAGATCTGGTCGCAGAGCAGTTAGCCTTGATTCTTGATACGGAAAAACAGCGTATCCTAGAACGGTTACAGTATACAGACAGTATTGTTGAGCTGGCTGATAATCTTGAAATACGACAGGTTGAAGCCTTAGAAGAATTACATCTGCCCGGTATTTATTGCAGGCCTGTGGAAGTCCGTTATTACCCAGACCACACGGTTGCCGGTCAACTGCTGGGTTTTGTGAGCGGTAATGCAGGTCTGAGCGGAATCGAGGCCTTATACGATGCTGTCCTGGAGCCCGGTGAATTCAGGCAGATGAATATTCCTGCTGTGAATTTTTCCGGGCAGGATGCCTTGGGGAAAACGGTCGCTGATATTGTCCTGACCATTGATATGGAGTTGCAGCGACAGCTTGATGAGACCCTTGAGGAATACCGGAAACGAAAAGGGGCAAGTGCTGGCAGTGCCATAGCCATAGATCCTGATTCGGGCCGGATTTTGGCCTTGGTCAGTCAGCCAGGATTTGACCCAAATTATTTTTGGCAGACAGACGAACAAAAGGCGCATAAGGCTCTGTTTGCTCCCCGCTATGATCAGAAATTGATTCGACCTTTGTTGATACAGGCTGCGGCTGCTCTTAAAATAGGTGTAGAGAGGACGGTGTTACCGGTCACCGTGAGTGTGCCTGACTACGGTCTGTCTGAAGACGTGCTGCAAGAGTACTGGCTGAAGCTGGATCTGGGACGGTCGATGCCGGATTTCCTCCCTGTCTCATCAGGCCTAAGAGGAGCTTCGTCTGAAGAAAGTAATGCGGCTGATGTGCCCTCTGGGCTGCTCAGTCCTGTGCAGATGATTTATGGGGTGGCAACTCTGTTGAACAGCGGCCAGAGGGTAGAGCCTTGGTTTCTTAACGGGCTGTATGATTATACGGAAGAACGTTTTTTTCTCCGTGATTTTAAGGCCTCGCCCAGAGAGCGGATACTTTCTCCGGTCGAGGGGATTCGGTTGCGGCAAGAGATGCTCGGTGACTCTCTGTCTTTCGATGAGGGTGGCTTTCTCTTTGCCGATATCGACTCAACGGTCTCTGAACAGAACGGGTTCAGTGTTCACCATATTCAGAGCCTCCTGTTGGCTGCGGTGCCACGAAAAAAGCCTGAGGTGCTCTTGTTGCTCACGGTTGATTACGGTACACTTGATCCCCAGCCTCCTGAGGTGGAGCGTCGAGATCTGAAAGGACTTCTCGGCTTGGGGCGCAACCTGCTGCCTGTTCTTGTCGGTTATGGCGGATCGGTGGAGACTTTTGCCGACCCGTTGCCGGAAAAAAGTCCTGTAAATCTCCGTCGATATTTTTTCAGCAGAAAACTCAGTGCTGTTGAGGTCAAAGAGAATCTTGTGCATGCAGAGCCGCTCATGCCGTCCTTGATCGGGTTGAGCCTGCGCAAGGGGCTCCAGCAGATAAATAGGTATAATATCAACGTGCGGATTCAGGGAAGCGGTCGTATTGTCGATCAGATTCCGGCAGCCGGTGAACCGTTGACTGAAACAGAAATTTGTGAGCTGATACTTGAAAAAGAACATGACTAACATGATTAGCCCGGCTATCAAGGGCCTTGATGAGTTACTCTCCTGCCTCCCGGTCGAATTGGCTGCGGAGGTTCTTTATGATGATGATGACGGGACAGCAGGGAAATGCACGGGAATTACCTGTGATTCCAGAGAGGCTGGATCGGGAAACCTCTTTGTTGCCATCAAGGGTGCCCTGGTTGACGGGCATGATTTTATTGCCCAAGCTGTGGCCCAGGGGTGCTGCCAATTGGTCGTTGAGGATGATCCCGGTCCGTTGCCCGGAGTGACAGTGGTCAAAGTCAACAACACTGCTGAGGCGCTCGGTTGGCTTTCCGCAGCTTTTTATGATTTTCCGGCCCAGTCCCTGACCCTGGTCGGCTTGACCGGGACCAACGGCAAGACCACGGTCTCTTGGATGGTTGAGCAGCTGCTCTTCAGCGCAGGCTATCAGGTCGGGGTGATCGGGACTGTCAATTATCGCTATCGGGACAGGTCGGGCCAGGAGGTTGTCGAGCCTGCTCCCCTGACCACTCCGGGACCGGTGCAGCTCCAACAGCTCCTCCGGCAAATGGTTGATCAGGGGGTGACCCATGTGATCATGGAGACCTCTTCCCATGCCCTGGAGTTGGGGCGGTTGGCTGGCCTCCTGTTTGATGTTGCCCTGTTTACTAATCTGAGCCGAGATCACCTGGATTTTCATGGCAGCATGGAGGCCTATTTTGCCGCGAAAAAGCTGCTCTTTACCCGCTATCTCAAGAAGGAGGGGCAAGTCGTGGTTGTCACTGAACCCAGCGGCATGGAAGCAATAAACTGGGGAGAGCGGCTTTGTGATGACTTGCTTGGGCAACAGGCTCTTGGGCAAGAAGCTCTCGGGCAAAAGACTCCTAGTGCGTTGTTTGATTGCGGTTTTTCTCCAAAGACTGCCATCAATGCTGACAAACTCAGCCAGGATATCAATGGATTTTCCTGCGAACTTTCCTTGGCCGGAGAACAGGTCACCTTCAATTCCCGCCTGACAGGCAAATATAATGTCCTCAATCTTCTGGCAGCTGCCGGAGTGGGCAGGGCTTTGGGAATGGAGCCGCACCTGATTTTCAGCGGTTTGGAAGAGGTCGGTCAGGTGCCGGGCCGTCTGGAGCGAGTGCTGTTGCCCGGCGTCAGTGAGGAAGAGCAGCCCTGTGTCCTGGTTGATTATGCCCATACCCCGGATGCCCTGAAAAACGTCCTTCAGACCCTGCGATCTTTAGCCGAAGGCCAGCTGATTTGCGTGTTCGGTTGCGGCGGTGATCGAGATCAGGGGAAGCGTCCTCTGATGGGGGCCGTTGCAGCGGAATGCGCCAGTATCTCCATTGTGACCTCGGATAATCCCCGATCAGAAGACCCAGGTTCCATTATTCAGCAGGTTGCTCAGGGGGCGGCTTCCATGGGTGCTGTTGAGCTGACAACGGAAGAGCTGTTCGGGGACCATGCGGTTCGGTATGGTGATTTTCCTGGTTTTGTCTGTCTTGAGGACAGAAAAACCGCCGTGCATGTTGCCTGCGTTTTGGCTGGCCCCGGTGATATTGTGCTGCTGGCCGGGAAGGGGCATGAGGACTATCAAGTGCTTGGGCAGGAACGGATATTTTTTGATGATCGGGTGGAAGGGCTCAACGGGCTCTTGCGCTGGACAATCCCACATCTGCTCAAGGCTCTTCAAGGCGGGGCAATAAGCCAGCAGGGCAAACAAACCGGTCTTTTCGGTCAAATTTCCACTGACACCAGAACCCTAGCGCAAGGGGATATCTTTGTCGCCCTGGCTGGGGACAATTTTAACGGTCATGATTATCTTCAGACTGCGGCTGAGGCCGGAGCTGCGGTGCTTATTGTTCAGCAGGAAGTGGAGAAGAATGAGCTGAAAGATGTTCTGCCCGAGCATGTTCTTGTTCTTCAGGTTCCAGATACGTTGATCGCGCTGGGCCAACTGGCTGCTTATCGGCGCAGACTGCTGGGCCAAAAACTCCCCCTTGTGGCGATTACAGGCAGCTGTGGCAAGACAACCGTCAAAGAGATGACCGCAGCGATTTTTCAGCGCCATTTTGGAGAAACCGAGACAGCTTCGGCAGTCACCGCCGGTATTGATCCTGTACTCAAAACCGGAGGGAATTTTAACAACCTGATCGGCCTGCCCCTATCCCTGCTGCCGGTGAACGCACTTCATAAAATCGCGGTCATGGAGATGGGAATGAATCAATTCGGCGAGATCGCTCGGCTCACTGCAATTGCTGATCCAGATATCGCCTGCATTACCAATGTGCAGGCAGCCCATCTGGAAGGATTGGGGAGCATTGCAGGTGTTGCCCAGGCCAAGGGCGAGCTTTTTGCCGGAATGCGGTCGGATACCGTGGCAGTGGTCAATTATGATGATTCCCATGTGCGCCGGTTACCGAAAAATTCTGAAAAAATTATCGGGTTTGCCTGCACCCCTGCCGGTCGACGCCATAAACCTGCTGTTCGAGCCACCCGCATTAAGGATCTCGGCGCAGAGGGAATGCGTTTTACCCTTCATATCGGGGATTGGCAGGAACGAATCAGCGTTCGGGCTCCGGGTATGCATAATGTCAGCAATTGCCTGGCTGCGGCAGCAATGGCCCATGCTGGCGGAGTTACTTCTGAAACGATCATCGCCTCTTTGAAAGATTTTCAGAGCACGGATAAGCGGATGCAGATGATGACCC
>JBATKL010000264.1:0-1687 GCA_049669385.1 Candidatus Electrothrix sp.
AGGCCGGGCAAACCTATGCTGAGCTTTGGCGGGAAATAGAGGGAAATTTGCTCAGTCACCTGGATTAAAAAGGTAGCAGCTTACCTCTGTTTCATCCTGGTAGGTCTTGAGTGCAACGAACGTGGACAGAACATTGCTGACTCATTTACTCATGCTGTCTGATTTCGCTGCACTCAATCGGACCTACGCGCCCCTGCTTCTTCACCACTCACCATAATCAGGGTATTGCTCAGGTGCCTTTCCGTGACGCTCAATAATAACCGGCTCTGATCCATCAATTTTATTGGAATCTATTTCCTCCACAAGAACCAAAAACTCCCAACAATCATCAACATCAAAGAAGAACGTCATTTCCATTCCAGGGGAAAATGAAAGCTCTCCAAGCCGAACTTCGTCCGTACAAGGATCACCCTCTCCTAGATCAAGAGATGAATGATTGATGTATCTTTTCAACCCATAATGATCGTTGCAAATAAACTGATACAAGTGATCATTATAAAACTCAAAAGCCTTGAGAATCTCTTGAGCGAGAACCTCAAAATCAGAATCTCCTGAAATAGCTATCTTTCTCCATACTCTGCCGATAGATACTTTAAAAACATGGACCCCTTGTTGAAATGGAGCTTGAGGTGGTGTCAATACGGTGTTCCAATCGGTAAAATACGACTGAACAGTTGTCCGCCACAGTTCAAAACTCGCCGCCTTAATTTTATCAACTGACCTATCCAGCAAGAGGAGATCCAACTTCTGTTGCGTTACTTCCCGAGCACTTTCCAGGACAGCTCTTCCCCAATCCGTTGGAGTAATGTTTTCAATGCGCCACCCTTCCCCTTTATTTGGTTCACCGGATTGAATATTGATAAACCCGAACAATTCCAGCAAAGCCAGGGAGTGATGTCCCCGTAAATATTGCAGCCAGTCCTTTTCTTGCCTATTCCCAGCTATCTTTACGCCATCTTTCGGCATCTTGATGACAAAATCCAAACATCGAAGCAGAGGGTCAAACACCCCTCTTCCTTCCCGCTCTCCGATAATTTCATCACGTCCCCTACACCACCATGCTTCAAGCAAAGAAAAATAGCGCTCTGTCAGAGTAAGATTTCCCCATAATCCGAGCATATTGTTATCCAAAACCAATCGGTGTTTTTTTCCTGTGCTGGCAATGGTTCCTATCCCTGAAGCGCGAACAAGCAGATAGAGCGCATTGATATGAGGGTAAGACTTTTGTGCAGGGCGTTTTAGGTTTATTTTTACAGGGTGAGTGAGCTGGCTGTTGATTTCTGGAAGCTGGGCCATAGGGAAATGTTTTTTTGCTGTAGAGACAGGAACACCTGTATCCCCTATAAAATCCAACAATTTTATAAAGTCTTCTACAACAGTTCCAGGAGCTTTTTGACTGATTTTCTGAGCCTTGAAAACATCTTGTTGAAAAGGCGAGAGGATAAATTCTTTTCTTTCGGTCATATTTAAAGAATAATTAATGATTTTAATATGTTTTACGCCAGCCTGTTCAGTAAATCTTTACTGTCCCGGTCCAGCATCACCCATCATACCGTCAGCATACTTAACAAAATATCCGCCACACGACGAATATCGGGAAGATAGAATTTGCAATAATGCTGATAGACCAGTTGCTGCTCTGGGAAAATCTCCAGAAACATCCAGTCGTCCCCTGTTGAAATAACGC
>JBATKL010000265.1:0-3413 GCA_049669385.1 Candidatus Electrothrix sp.
GACGATATCTCAGCAGCGGAAAAAATAGAGGAGGTTGAAGAGTTCGTCAGAAGCAACGATATCAAGTTTAATGATTGCGAATTCATCATCCTGCCGCAGGTTGTCTGTATGGAGACATGGTTTCTCGGTAACCCTCGTATTTACTCAAAAAACCCATCTTCTGCTGAATGTTCCACTTTTAGCAAACATTATGATGTTGCCCGGAACGATCCTGAAAAAATGCGGCAACCGCAGGAGTCTTGCGGATCAATCGGTGATTACCATTTCCAATATCTTAAATCCATGCTGAGGGAAAAAAATATTCGCTACAGCAAGAAGAATCCCCAAGAAGTTACCAAACCTTATTATATTGAAGCACTGCGTAACAGAATAGAGTTAGATCAAAATTGTCTCAGCAGTATGCGTAACTTTTTCTACGCACTTGGCAGGATTACAGAGAAAGAAGTTATCTGATAATTTCAACTACCGAAAAACCAGCTCTTTCGGTAAGTTGAAGTTAATATGTGTGTTCGTCTTGAGAAAACCAAGTGTAGTAGGTGATGTACAGCTCATGCCGTGGTAACGGGATGGGCTGTTTTTGTTTGAATAAGCTGATCAGCACGAGAAAATTTTCAATTCTTCGGAAGAAGAGAGGGGACGGCAATGAAGAAAATAATCTTGATCATGGTAATGATCTTATTACCGGTACAGGGCAATGCGCTTGAGTTTGATATATGGAAAACAGGCGAGGCGAAGAACAAGGTCATCGATACGGCGAAACGTGAGAAAATAGCATTAAATACACATGCAAAAATGGTTAGAACCGGTGGTGTTGCATCGAATGAAATTCATTATAACGATTCTATTTTTCAGGAAGAAGCAAAGGTGAGCTTAGTTTTTACCAAAAAAACCAATCTACTCTATGGAATAATAATAGATTGGAGAGACCTGCAAACCAAAAAAAGGGGCGAGGCACTGTATAAAAAGATAGGAAACACGCTTGGAGAAAAATATATAAAAGATGGAGAGGTTGCAGGAAAAGGGTCGATACGAAATAACAAGGAAATTTTTAAAGACTGTACGACAACAACGACAAAATACAAGGGTGGGATTAGCGCGACTCTTTTTCGATGTAACGAGAAACGGTTTGTCAGCGTGAGCTATAGAGATGGTAAGCTTGAACAGCAGAACGCTTTTGAAGAAAAAAACGCGGTGAAAGAGCGGAGTGGTGATAGCGGGAAGTTTTAAGGAGAAAAAAGAACGGCGACCGTGGAATGAGGAGACACGATCGCCGCAGAGGAAGCTTGGGAGACGGGACTGATTGTTATGAGATCAGCTCCGATTGTTCTATAGAGCCAGAAAGATTTCCTGGTTTAATCAACCTAGTTGTCAAGGACGCTGTTCTGCTCCTGAATGGTTGAATAAAGGCAACATTTTTTCCAATCAACTGTGTAGCTCATGCCGTAGATAATCTCGACAACGCCGCACCCGCATTCACCGATGTTTGAGCAAACCTCAGGTTCTCTGCCGATAGCTTGTGTCTTGTTCTTGAGCTGTACCTGTACGTGCTTTTTGGTCAGAGGGCAGTCATACGCTGTGCTGGTTGTATGTAGGGCTTGCATGTGGAACTCCTTTTGGTCGGTTTGTGCGCTCTTGGCTATCGTACTTTTTGGCTACAATTGATTATGTCTTTAATAAAACATGTTGAGCCTGCCCTTGCAATAAGGCGAGCGCCTCATTTTAGTCGGGTAATCTGCCCAGGTCGCCTGGGCAGCTTGTTCCGCAAGGATTTGCAAGGCAACATGACGCAACATGCGCTAAGATCTTTTTGTTGAGGGCGTCGAGCCTGGTTGGAAGTTTTTAGATAGAAAAATCATAGAGAAAGGTCCGTTGTGAATCAGAGCGTTAAGCAGGATAAGTTAGGTAAAAGAGAGCGTGAGGAGAGGAGGTGTTGAAGACGCGCTGCGGCTTTTGATCTTCTTGCCACAATTCCATGAAAGAAGTAGATTGATAATTCTGGAGTGAAGTAAGCGGTCTCTTCCCGTGCTAGAGTTCTGGACTATCAGAGACTCTGGGACGATTGGTACAGGAAAGCGATCCTGCTTGCTGGCCTCTTTGGCTCTTTAAGAGAAAAGGTTTTCAGTTCACATTTATCAAGGGAGAACAAGATATGAAGGTTATTCAACTCGTTGTACTGGCTCTGGTTGTCTCGCTTTTCGGTTGCATCCATTCGGTGCCGCCCTCCACAGGCAACCCGGATCAGGATGCTCTCAATAAGAATCATGCCCTGTGGAAGAATGCAAATCTCTCCGCCTACACCTACACCTATAAAAGGATGTGCTTTTGTCCGCCAGAGGAAGATATTGCGGTGACCGTACAATACGGCGATGTCACAGCAGCCTATTACCCCGGTAACAACCCGGTTCTGCCGGAACGACTTGACGGGCTGTTCACCGTTGAAGAGCTATTTCAGGTTATCCAAAAGGCCATCACCGATGAGGTTGCCCAGCTTGACGTAACCTATAACTCAAAGCTCGGCTACCCGGAGAGTATTTTCATTGATGTTGATGAGCGGATGGCAGATGAGGAGAGGACCCACTTGGTCAGTAACCTGCATTAATTGAATATGAAGAAAAATAGCCTCTTGCTTCTGCTTGTCTTTATTTTGTCCCTGATTGGTTGTTCAAAAGAGGGCTTTTACGAAGGAGTGTACCGAGGTTTACAGCAGCGTGAGGAAATTGTTCATCCTGCCACGGACCCTTTTTCACCTGAGCAACCGAGCTATGATGATTATCGGAGAGAGCGGGAGGAGGTTTTACGGCGGGATTCTTCTTCTGCCAGCCAAACCGAAACTGTATCCCGTTTTCCCTGACTATCCACCAAGGTGATCTGGGTTAAGCCCGGACCTTGAGGTGTATACGAGGTGATCGCCTCCTTATGCTCCCGGCCCAGCGGTCGTCCGTTGACCAGCCAGTGAAAGGGCGGGATGCCGCCTTGCGATTTGAGGGCAAGCAGGGGCTTGTCATCAAACTGCATGGTGCTGCCGTCTACTGGAAAGTAGATCCGTGGTTTGTTGGCTCCCTGCCCCAACCCTGCTGTCCGGGAAAACCATTGCAGATACACCGGCAGCCGGTTATGGCGAACGAGCAGGACTTCAGCAGGGATGCGATTATGTATTCGCCTGTCCTCCCCTTGATTTTCTTGCAGCTCCTGGATTGTACCCAAAGCTGCAAAGACCCGAAACAACACCGGCACAGCTGAGTTCGCGCCCGTGGTCTCCTTGCCATAGCCCCAATCAGGGCGACCGATCCAGATGCCCACCGTATACCCAGGGGTATAACCCAAGGCCCAGGCATCCCGGTAGCCGTACGAGGTCCCGGTTTTATAGCGGATTCTGCTGCCCTGAATGTCCTTGGACTCCACACCGGAGCGGG
>JBATKL010000266.1:0-2390 GCA_049669385.1 Candidatus Electrothrix sp.
CTGTTATTTCGGGCAGACACGCAGGTCTGCCCCTACAGTCCTGTGCCGCGAAAAAGGGCCTTATCAGCGTATTTTTATCAAACGTACGCAGCATCAAGCCTGTTTGTCAAGAACTTCTCGTACAATCTTGGCCAGCGCTCTTGTGGATAAGGGTTTGATAACATATTTTTTAATACCGAGTTGAAGGGCCTCTTGTTTGGAAAAGGCGGCAGTGTAGCCCGTACAGAGGATGATAGGCAGGTCCGGCCTCAGCAGCAGGACAGAACGGGCAAGATCACCTCCAGTCAGTCCTGGCATGGTGTGGTCTGTAATCAGCAGATCAAAAGCCTTTGGGTCGTTTTGGAATTTTTCCAGCGCCTTGAGACTCTGCGTTTCAATAGTGACTCTGTAACCGAGATTGCTCAGTAGGGAATGACTGATACGGGTAATGTCCACCTCATCATCAACAAAGAGGATTCGTTCGTTACCGCCCGGAAGCGAGGTGCGCGGGGGCTCTTCGGGCGTTTTCCCTTGTTCTCTGTTCACGGTCGGCAGGTAAACGTGAAAAGCTGTTCCTTGCCCGGTAACGCTTTCAACTTCAATGAATCCATTGCAGTCTTCTACAATACCATGAATGACCGCCAAACCCAATCCGGTTCCGGCACCTTGCTCCTTGGTTGTAAAATAGGGATCAAAGATGCGGTTCATGGTGCTCTCATCCATTCCCTGGCCGCTGTCCTGCACCGTCAGTTCAACAAAGGAACCCGGTTTTATCTCCGGCTTATCAGCAACACGTTCAGGGGAAAGAATGACAGGCCGCAGGCTAAGCTGCAAGATGCCCAGTTCCTTGCCGATGGCATGAAAAGCGTTTGTGAAAAGATTTAAAATAATTTGATGAATATTGGTCGGGTCGGCCAGCACAACACCGCATTGCTCATCGATATCTTCTCGGATATCAATGGTTGTTGGCAGGGAAGAACGCATCATTTTAACAGCCTCTTGGACCGTCCGATTGATATGAAGCTCTTCTTTTTGTTGTTTCTTTTTCCTGCTAAAGGTGAGGATTTGTTTAATAAGATCGCTTGCTCGATTGCCTGCAAGAATGATCTGGTTTAAATCACTTTCCAGAGGACTTTCCTCTGGCAGAGACAGCTGGATTATTTCGGTATATCCCAGAATTGCAGCAAGAATATTGTTGAAGTCATGGGCAATTCCTCCGGCAAGGGTGCCGATAGCTTCCATCTTCCGGGCCTGGAAAAGCTCTTCTTCCAGCTTTTTTTTGTCCGTTATGTCACGGGCAATATAGACAATATACTGAAATTTACCCTGCTCGTCCAGAACAGGGGCCGAGCAGATATGAAAGAAGTTTTCCAGGAATTTATGCTCAACCGTGCCGCAATGCTGGTGTCCGTCAACTGTCGAGCGTATTCCTGGGCAGCCGGGGCAGGCCGTGGTTTCTTTTTGAAACAGGCTGTAGCAGGTTGAGCCGACAAGTTCCTTAGGGGTTGCCTGGAAAAAATCATATGTTGCCCTATTCGCCCGGATGATGCGCATTTCACTGTCCTGAAGGGTGATGATATCCGGAATAGCGTCAAAGGTGTTTTGCCATTCTTCTGTTTGGCGGCGCAACTGCTTCTCAATGGCTGCTCGTTTTTTCATTTGCTTGCTGGTCTGCACATAAAAGAGCACCAGTCCTGTTATTCCTATCAGGTAAATCAGTAAATGATACAGAGCATTTGTTTTGAATTGGCTTTGAAAGAGCGCCACTATGCCGTCAATGGGAAAGGTTATGCTGATCCCGCCGCGAATGCCACCGACCTGGTCGCCTTTTCGCATATGGCATTGAAGGCAGCTTTCCTGGGTGATTGCCGACATCATGACCCGCATAAAGGTTTTGTTGCCTTTTTTGATCAGCTCCGAAGCATCTTGCTCTCCCCGAGTAAAGGAAAGGAGTGCTTCTCTCTCCCAGTCATCCGGGGTATTCTCCGGTCGAACCGCATTAAGACTGGTGGTGTGTCCACCGATTCCATATATTTCCTGTTCAAGCTGATACGCCTGACGGGTCATATGGGCCGGGTTGATCAGCGTGAGTCGTTTCCCGCTTGGTGTGACAATATCCCTGTCAGTAAAGCCGTTTAAGTACGGATTAGGTTGGTTTTTTTCATTTACCGGAACATAGACCCCGCCGTTTTGGGCATTCCATAATTCGTAAATATAGTCTTTGTTGACAGCGGTCAGACCTATTTTTTTTCCGATAAATTCTACACTTTGCCACTCATGTTTAACATAAAGGCAGAGCGAACCGATCAGAAGAAGGGACCAAGAGATAAGTGCTGCCACGCACCAGAGACGAAGTTGTTTGAGCCCTGCACTTGTATTATTTTGCATACAAATTATTATGTGGCTGATAG
>JBATKL010000267.1:0-2092 GCA_049669385.1 Candidatus Electrothrix sp.
AAGCGATTTCTATTCCTCAATGGGGGCATGTGCAGAGCCTGAACGTCAGCGTTGCTGCGTCCATTGTTATGTATGAGTATGTTCGGCAGCATGGCAAGCCTCTTTCTGAGGGGCTCCCGCAAAAAAAGGCCAGTGGGGACAATAAAGTTGTGGAGAGGGAGGCAGGGTGACCTGTTTTGTTCAGCGGGTAACCTCAAACAGTTCTTGAAACCATTGCATAAAAGGATCCGCCTGTGGCGAGGCAGGGGTGAGGATGCGTTCCATGATCGCATTATGCAACTTTCTTCCCGGCGGGTTTTGCCAGGCCAGCCAAGTGTGGATTTTTGCCTTGTCCAGATGAGCTTCCTTGTACGGCGCTCCGCAGTTGGTAGACTGCCTGCAACTTTGCTCGGCAAACTCCCAGAGGTCCTTGTCGTTCTCGGGCAGGAGGAACTGGAGAAAGGTTTCCAGCATACCTCGTTCTCGATTATCAGGCATCATCCAGATGCCGATTTTGACCTCTTCTTCTGGACTGGTATGGATCAAGCCGGTTTCGGGTAATTTTTCCGGAATATCTGGATATCTTTCAAGCAGGCAGTTACGGATGCTTTGCCAACGGTTAGCAGGCTCGTCATCGGCATCAAGAATGATGCCAAGGATCTTCAATCCTGAGTCCTTCAGCTGAATATTGATTTCTTCCTTATCAAGTAGTCTCTCTACGCTGCCCAAGGCCTTGATCTCAACGATCCAGTCTTTTTTCCGATTACCCCATTGTACGCCGTTAGCCTCGACAAACTGAGGAATCACTCGTTTGTCTTCATCTCCTTCGACCAGCAGTACCTTTTCATGGGCCATCTCAGCGCACCTCGATTTCGCGGTTCAGGGCAAGATGCATTTCTTTATTGGTAAAGGTTTCCGGTCTCTTTTTATCTTTGTTGATACGGTGGATACGAATGGGCATGTCAGCAAATTCGTTCTCAACTGCATTATCTGCCAGGGTTTTCCAGCAGTCGCTGCTGTGGGTGGTGGCAAAGACCTGGACGTTGAGTTTTCTTGCAGTCATGCAAATCAGCTTCCACATTTTAGACATGACGGTGTGGTGGAGACCGGTGTCGATTTCATCAATCAATAGAGTGCCGTTTTTTGCTGCGACAAGAGAGAGGATAAGTCCGAGTAAACGCCAGATGCCGTCGCCGAAACTGCCGATGGGAATGCGTTCCTCCCATTTGCTGCTTTTGACGATAATACCGCCACGGGTATAATCTCCCGAAGATAAATTGCTTCCTCCAATTGTGGCAAGGCGGGTAATGTCAGGTTCAATTATTTGCAATGCTTCTATAACAGACTCTTCGTCCGGGGAAAGGACGATTTCTTCAAATAATGACACTGTGCTGTCTGGAGATAATGATGAGCTTGGGACAAACTTCAAGTTTTTGGTTTCTAAAGAGTTTGGTTTTGAGTTTGTTCTTTTAATATACTCATACAATAAGCTGTTATCATCAGTGACAGGAACTTCCCTGTCTATACATTCTTCTCCATCTGTCCAGGACACATTAAACAACGAGTTGCCATCATATCCATGAAAACGGGTGTAAAAATCAGGGATCTTTTCTGTTAATTTTGATTGATGAGCAACACATTCTATAGAACCAGACAATGCTTCATTCCGTTGTTTGGTGTCAAGACAGAGAACTGTAAACGCAAAATCTTGCTTTACCTGAAAACCGTGAAATAATCTGCGTAACTCAGCTGTTCCGTAACGACCTATTTCGTTTTCATATTTCAGTTCCCCTCTTCGGGAAAGGATAGAGAAGATATCATACAGATTCCCTTGGGCTTTAACCAGCTGAATAGCTTCTAAAATTGAAGTCTTTCCGCTGTTATTCGTGCCAACCAGCAGATTGACCTGCCCGATATCCTCAATCTTGTATCCAGAAAACCCTCTAAAATTATTAATCTCAAGCTGTGTTATCATATTACATGCTCTCCAATTACTTGCGGCCAATCCTTCTTTTATAGGTGTCTGGCATTGATCAGTAGCTGGAAACTAAATCTCCGGCCCTGTGTCAACTGCTAACCCACTGTCGTTACATTAAATATATCTATCCATCAG
>JBATKL010000268.1:0-3455 GCA_049669385.1 Candidatus Electrothrix sp.
TTTTCCCTGCTTCGTCACATCCTTCATCAAACTCCAAGGCTCGTTTATACATAATCAAAGCCCGAGTATACCATTGACCGCTCATGTAACTGCTGCCAGCAGCACAGAATCCTCGCGCCGGGGTGCCAAAGAACATATCTGTAAAGACATCAGCAAGCCCCTCTCCCCAAAGATCCTCCACGATATCTTCCTGTTCTACCAAAAAACGAACCAGCAGAAAATTGTCAGCAAGACCGGACAGCATGGTGCGCAGCATATTATTGGTCTGACCGAAAAGAAAAGCCAACTGCTCCATCTGCTGCATAACATCAACCGCAACGCGCTTGATCAGGTTCTTGCGATCCATAACCTTTGCCAAACGGGAAGCTGGGAGATTTTGTGGCTGGGATCTGTTTTCTCGGGCCACAGTCATCTGTTGATTTTTAAAGGTCGCATTGCCGTAATTATTGAGGATATGAACATCCTCCCTGAGCCGGATGGCTTCGTGGAAGATCGACCCCGTGAGCCAGTCAACCAAAGAGCCTTCAACGTTGTCTTCATGCTCTCCTTCTGGCCAGACACGACGACAAAGCTCCCGCAGATTCCAGAGCGGCCCTTTATCATTCTCTTCACCGATCATCCAGTTCAATTGGTCCCAGATCCTGCAATGGGCATTTTCCTCCTGGTGATGGAGTAAATAGCAGCTGCTGCCCATGGCTGAGCCCCGGCAGTCGCAATAGGCACTATACAGTTTCTGAAACGAGTAGGTCAGGGTGAAGAAATCTGCAAAAAACTGACGGATAAAAAAATTGCGCTGTCGGTCAAACCAACCGTGACGGTAGCGACGTCCACCCTGTGTACCCCTCTCTATCCCAATCCCAGTTTCAGCTTTGGAGGAAGCTCCTTTTTCTGCCCTATTCATAGAAGAGGATCAATCACAGTAAATTACAAGGCCTTCCGATACAGCGAGAGATAATCCTTCATCACCTGCTGCCAGCTATGATGGGTTCGGATATGTTTGACAGCTGTCCGTCGCATGACCGTCAACTGCTTCGGTGCGTCTCGGTATGTCTCCAAGGCCAAGGACATGGTCTCGGCAAGGGCTTCCGGACTATGTTCTTGGTAGGCAAACCCGGTTTTTCTGTCCAGCACCTTGACCAGCCCGCCCACATGGTGAACAATGGGAAGGTTGCCAAAGAGTTGGGCGATATAGTCTGTGAGGCCGCAGGGTTCGTAGAGAGAGGGGATCAGGAAAAAATCCCCAGCAGCGTATATTTTAAGGGCCAGATCAGGGTCATAGCCTTTAAGGAAACAGATCCGGCCACGAAAGGTATCATCCTTTGTCAAATCCTGCAATTTCTGCTCTAAGGCACTGTCGCCGCTCCCGAGAATCAAGAGCTGAAAATCCGTGGTCAGAGTGGCAATAAGCAGGGAGACTGCCTGTAGGAGGATATCCACCCCCTTCTGGGCCGTCAATCTGCCGATAAAGGTGAAGAGGGGGGATTCTGGCTTATCCTCTAAGGAACCATACTGTTCAACAGCTGCCCAGTCCCCGTTTTCACGAGATGCTTCACAAGAAGCTTCACGACACGCATGCAGCATTTCCTCTTTGCACAGTCTCTTACCGTCCAGCTTTCCTGTTTCCGGGTTGAAGTTGGCGGCCAAGCCTTTTTTCTTCCCCTGTGTCGGGTTAAAGTCTTCAGGATTAACTCCATTGGTGATCCCGACCAACTCAACGCCCTTTTTCAGAAATTTATGGCCAAGCAAGCCCGTCCGACTGTCCTCATCGGTTTCCTGGAGCTCACGGGCATAATTCTCACTGACCGTGTTTATCTGCGCATAGCCAGCAGCAGCAACAAAGGGGTTAAAGGCCTTATTGAACAGCCCGGAACGAAGCACAGATTCCGGTAGCCCGGTGATCGCCTCGGCAAAATCGAGATCAGCCACATCCTGATGATAGCCAAGCCCCGCATTATGAACCGTGACCACAGCCCCGGTTTGGCAAAAGTAGTGGCGATATCCGCCATGCTCCCGAAGCATAGCTGGTAGGATCGCTGCATGGCCGTCGTGACAATGAATAATATCCGGTCGCAGATTCAGGAGAATCATCAGGTCCAGCGCCGCCTTTTGGAGCAGGACATTCATGGCAAAAAAATCAAAATGACCTGTCCCGGCCTTTTGCCATTTTTTTTCTTTCTCTTCTGCCGGAGTATAGGTATAGACCGCCTGTTTTTCCGCAAAGCGGAGCGATTCCAACAAGTAGATCACCACCCCTTGCTCTTTTTTTCTCCACAGGGAAACCGACTCTCTTCGTTCCTTGTCCGGATAATTCATGTCCACATCAAAGACCGTGGGCATGTTCTCGACCTTTTTACGGCAAGGAAGCCGAACCCGTTTGAAGCCACGAGCAGCAGCATCCATGAATCCGTAATAGGGCAATACTACCCGAACATCACAATCGGCATGCCGTACTAAGGCTTCCGACAGTTGCCGACAGACATCCTTTACGCCCCCGGCCCCGGCCACGCCGTCGTACTCACGGGTAACCATCAAAATCTTATTGATTTTTTTCACAGTCTTTTGTCCCGATCATTGTTCGGTGATTTTTTTTGGCAATATTTTTTCAGTACGTTGCAGCTTCTTCCGTTTTACTTATTCGCTTGTCTGTATTGCCTGCTGGCGGAGAAGATGATCTGCCAGGGTCAGGCGCACCATTGCTTCACAGACCGGAATGATTCTCGGGATGGCAGAGATGTCATGACGTCCGCCCACCTTGATGCGCACCGGTTCATTTTCAGTATTCACGGTTTGCTGTTCCTTATGGATAGAGGGGATGGGCTTGACCGCCACTCGGACGATGAGTTCCTCTCCGTTACTGACCCCAGCCAGGATTCCGCCCGCATTATTGCTGAGAAATCCTTCAGGGGCAATGGCGTCATTATTTTCAGAGCCCAACATGTCTGCAACCCGGAAGCCAGCACCGATCTCAACCCCTTTGACCGCGCCGATAGACATCAGGGCACGAGCCAATTCCGCATCAAGCTTATCAAAAACCGGTTCACCAAGACCGGCCTTGCAGCGAGCTCGAATCTCGACAATGCCGCCCAGGGTATCGCCTTGGCTGCGCACTTCTCTGATCCGCTCTTCCATCCGTTCTGCGGCTGCATTATCCGGGCAGAAAAGGCGGTTCTGCTCAATCTGATCAAAGTTGCGTTGTTCCGCTTTGATCCCGCCTAAAGCCACGGTATAGGCCTGCGCCGACATGCCATGTTGGTCAAGCAGCTGTTTCGCCACGGCTCCGGCTGCTACCCGAGCCGCTGTTTCGCGGGCAGAAGCTCGCCCGCCGCCACGGTGGTCACGAATGCCGTATTTTTTCTGATAGGTCAGATCCCCGTGGCCGGGTCGAAAGGCATCCTGCAAATGGCTGTAAGATTGAGAATGGGCGTCTTTATTAAAGATAACCAGGGAAATCGGCG
>JBATKL010000269.1:0-1670 GCA_049669385.1 Candidatus Electrothrix sp.
GGATTCAGATCAAGCCGCTTATCCGTGCGGAGTGTAAAGAAACCGGCTGCTCCAGAAAGATCGTGTTTTACCTCTGCCTGTATTCTGCCGGGGATAACCTTAGGAGCGGCCTGAAGCTTGCTGCTGATTATATGCTGCTGTAGCCGAAAGTTCCCGGCAACTTTTCTGAGCGGTACGTTGCCTTTCGGGGTGGTTATGATCAGGGTCGGGCTGCTCAGCTTTGTGATGATTTCCGGCCCGGAGTCCGTACAGCGCAATACAGAGAAAGCACATTGCAGGGGACCGATATTAATGTCCACGGCTCCGGTTCGGACTGCAAGCGGAGCAGCATGCAGGGTGTTTTTGTCGAATGACCAGGCGTTGTTCTCAAGATTGAGAGCAAAAAGGAGTGCCTCTGCCGGTTGCAGAGCCAGCTCTCGGACCAGAGTGGAACCGGCCTTGAGGCCCTTGATATATATCTTCTGTTGTTGTGCAAAATTGAGCTGGAGCTGGTCATCCCTGCGGGAGAAGTCTCCGGCAAGATCAAGGCGACATTCCTGCAAGGAGGTGCTCCCAAAGGTGAGTCCGCTGCCATGAAATGTCGAATCCTTATCAAGCTGCACGTTTTTCCCGTCCATTTTTCCTGAGACAGTCATCTCGGCAGCAGAAGCCGTGAGAGAGGGCAGGGCAAGTGACGAAGCCGTTGCTGTTACTTTAAACCATTTTTCCTGATTTTTTGGCAGCGGGATATTCACCGTGCCGGAGAGTTTGCCGTTGAAATCAGGAAGGGATTGCGGCAGATAGGGAGCAAGGAAGCTGCGGAGTTGGTCGGCGTGCAGTGAATAACTGCCGCTGATGCGCTGGTCCTCCATCTTCAGGGTGGTCTTGAGGAATTCCTGTTTGCCTTTCTGGCCGCTGAGCAGGAGGTTGGCTTGTCGGGTGTCGGGTGTGCTGCTTGCCTCAAGATGAATTCGGTGATTATCGCTGTCGATTACAGTGAGGGCGACCTGTAATGGAGCAGCATGAGCCGCACCATTTTGGTCATTCCGGTCATTTCGGTCATCCCGCAGGGGCAGCGGCAGGGAAAAGGTGCTGTCCAAGGTCCCTTCCGGTATTGGAATATTTGTTTCTGCGGTAAAGGAGCGAAGCAATAACGCATTGACGGGCTGGAGCTGTAGCTTGATGGCCCCGGTTAGCCTGTCCGGCTGGAGATCAAGTTTTGCCCGCAGTATTTCTTCTCCGCGTTGTTGTCCGACAAGTTCGGCTGTACCATGCAGGGCATCCGGGCTGCGAAAATCCAGGGTGAGCTGGGTGTCCTGATCGACCTGGAGGGTGGTTTGGGCCTGCAATGCTGTGCCGCTGACCGAGGCTGTCAGGCGGATTCTCCGCTCTTTTAGTTGAACCGGCAGATTATCTTGCAGAACAACTTGCTCCAGCCGGATTTTTTTGATGGGCAGGCGAGCGCGGATACTGTCCTTGAGCAGGGTTATTTTTTCGGGCAGCTGGAGAGGGGCTGCGATCGTGCTGTTATTTTCCCCTGTCCGGCTGATCGCCATTTCCTGCACAGTCAGCAAGTCACATTTTTTTGTTTGCACCAGCCGTTGCAAGTCATATTGGAAGTTGATCTGTTTTGCCCGGATGTGAAGTGTTGTGCCGTTCTCCAGAGCAAAGGCTGCGGTGAGAACATCAAA
>JBATKL010000270.1:0-12740 GCA_049669385.1 Candidatus Electrothrix sp.
TTTGAGTACTTTTTTATTGATGGTGGTGGCGCGGTTACTAAAATCAATATCGCCTTCAATCCCCTTGAGGACCGTGAAACGGGGGAAATCGATTTCAATGGGTAATTCAGCCTCCTCGGCTAGACGGGAAAGGTCTTCAATAAACTCAAAGCGATATTTATCCACTTGTTCAATGGTGTATTCCCGCAAGGTCTCGAAAAGAGGCCTGCACTCGCCTAAGGCTTCCTCGTCTTCCACGTTCTGCGCTATCTTGGAGCTCAACAGCTCTTCGAGGTGCAGGTAATCATTACGATCCAGGCAACGCACACATTGTTTCAGAAAATCGGCCAGCCGCTGGCCGCGATTAAGCTCTTGTTGAAACGGCTTGAGAATACTGTTGAGATTTTCCTGGTTTTCCTGCAAAAAGCTTTCTGTATCCATTGCTCTCTTAACTCATTTAATTTGATTTTGATGTGTTTCACCTTCCGCACCATTCCTTTTGAGATGTTTATATATCAGGAATTGTGGTTCAATACAAGTGAGATATATCATTTTCGATTTCCGTAGGGGCGTTTGACAAAACACCCCTACAAACCTACGCAACGGGCATCGGTTTGAATCTCAATAAGATCTTCTCAAGAATCTCGCTTGTAAAAAAGAGCGTGAGGCCCTGGAGGACAGGGCTTAGGCAACAAAGGGATTAATCAATGCCCAGGAGGGATCTTGCTCATCGTTCTGGAAATTAGGGGTACGGGGGATTGAGCTTGTTCACACCCGTACACACCACAACCCACTCAAACCATGATATATTCTTCCTTGATCATATTATCGATAAAATCAAGGACAAACTTTCGCTGTTTCGGGGTGGCCCAGTCGATACAGGAGCAGCGGATATTAAGGGAACTGCGCACGAGAAACTCAATACGGATCTCTGTTGCCTCTAAAATAACAGAGAAATAAAAAGGGCCGCAATCAGGATGATTCAGCTGTGTCAAAGCGAGTAACTTTTGAGGAATTTCAAGCCAAAAAACACCGCCTATTGGGCCTGGCTTTAAGGTCCGTTTCAGATAATTATCCAGATTATCGTGTTCAAGAAAAGAAAGCTCATCTATTAAAAATTGACGCATAATTCAACACCTCGTAAGAGTAACGATATAAAATCAAAAATAAGAATCATTCTTTCATCATTTTCCTCATGGGCGGACAATGTTATAAACATGGCTAAGATCATATATTCTGTACTGCGCTGGTTCGCCACGCCCCTCGCCGCCATAACTGAGCATCAGCCCTCTTTGCTTTTCATAATCGACCAATCTATAAAGATAGCACTATGCCGAGCCTCTCCGTCATTGCGATTATTCCATATCAGCAAAGAACCACAGCTCAACACGACCACTAGGATAACTATATCACAAAGCTGAACAATTCCGGTAACAATTCTTAGTTGCAAATAAAATTTAATCAACGCTTACCATCCGACAATCATTTTATGGTGCGGGAAATATAACAGGCTAACCGAACTGATGAAATTGAAGAAAAAAGGACAACAGCAAAACGAGGTATGGCAGGAGGAGGGATTATTTTTCAGCAGGCAATGTCACCTGTTGGTTGGGATAAATCATATCTGGATTAGCAATCTTATTTTTCTTGGCCACATCAGGATAATTAAAACCACTACCGGTATATTGTTCAGAAATTTTCCAAAGCGTATCTCCTTTACTCACGGTATGACTGGTACGTTCAGACATGCCGTTTATCGGGGATATCTTTACCCGAGATGTCTTTACCGGCGACATCAATGGTGATTTTTTCTGATCAACCGAGGGTGTTCTCTCTTTGCTTAACGTTAGCTCAACGCCTATTATTTTTTCCTGGTCACCATCCCTGTGACCTCTCTCCGTTGAAGCAGCAGAGATAGCAGGAATAATTTTCGTACTGCCGGAGTCGACCTCGACCTCGACTGTTGATCCATCAGGCTGTTTCGCTTCTTCTGTCATCCTCTGCTGCGCTCCATTATTTTCTGAAACACTCTCTGGAGTAGCTCCTGTCTCCCCGAGAAGATCCTCTGGCAACCAACTTGTATTAATCGTATTATCCGTATAGATGACATTCTTCGTTACTGTTCGCTCAAAAATTATTTGGGCAGATGGATCAATCGGAGCTTCCAGGGCTTTTTCCACCAAAAATTCTTCCGTCAGAAGTTTTTCCACCAGGACCTCTTGCTCTGCTTCTTCTTGCTCTGCTTCTTCTTGGTCTGTCACCACTGATTCAGGTTCCGACTCCAGCTCCGATTTCAACAAAACCGGTGAAGACACAACAGGCGACGCAGGTGTACTTTTGTAGCTATTCTTTTCTGCCACTTGATTCGCCTTCTCTTGCTCCCCCTCCTCCCTTTTCTCCCTTTTCTCCAGTGCTGCACCTTGAACCAGAGGAGATGCTTCTCTCTTAACTTCCGAGAGCTGGGGCTCTGGTTTCACACTGTTTCCATGAGATATTTCCTGATTTCGGAAAACGAAAAACCAGAGAAGAAATCCCGAAAGGAGGCCAAGAAAAAGGAGAAAAAACCATATGTTTGAGCACTTGCCTTTCTTGTTTTTTGACTGAGCATCCAGTCTTTCCTTCAGCTCAGGTGCTGTATCCCGGAAAAGAACAGCCTGTTCTTTCCGTCTCTTCTTATCGAGTTTTTCCTTAATCCTTCTCGGATCAGGAGAAAAGAGCGGGGGAAAGGTAACGTTCTTGACAAAATCAGCATGCGGCAGAGTAAGAGGGGAATCCGCCTGTTGCGTTTCAGAGACTTGGCGAGCAAAATCTTTGAGTTCAGGAAAGGCCTCTGCGTCTTCAAAAGCATTCCAGGTCTCTGGCTCAGGCTCAGGAGATGCTTCTTCGCTCTCCTCAAGCTGTACAGGAATATCCTGAGAGAGATCCCCTCCTATTTCCTCGACGATTTCAACATACGGAACAAACTCTATTGTTATTGCTTGTTCCGGCTGTTCATCAGCCGAATCAGCAACATCTCCACCTTTGTCGTCATCGCGTACTTCTGGCGCTGAAGGAAAAGACTCCATGTTGAGATCATCTACATTGAGAGCATCTGCATCGTGTTCTCCCTCAATGCTCCTTTCACCCTCTTCCTGGAAATCCGGCAAGGCTTCGAGCCAGGAATCCACGCCTCGTGATTCGTTGCTCTGTTTAAGTAATACTGGCTGCTCATTCGTCTTTTCAGCCCCTGGAAAATCTCCATCTTTTCCATCTGTTCCACCTGCTCCACCTGCTCCACCTACTCCAATTCCCGGCCCAAGGTCTCCAAAAATCTCTCCAACATTTTGGAAAAAATCGGAAAGCCCCGCATCGTCTGAAGAAAAAGAACGCGGCTCATCGACAGCATCATCTTTCAGCCGCTTTTTCTGGCGCTCTTGGGGAGCTGCCAAGGCTTCTTCCTCTTTCTCCTGATGAAACGCTTCGTCCAAAGACGATTGCAGCAAGGCGTCCTGCTCTTCGGTAAAGATGATCACAGGCAGATCAGGCAGATCAGGTAAACCAGCCAAGTCCTCATCGTCGTCTGATCCTTCAAGAGGCTCAGCGAGGGGAGCTGAAATCAGAATATCCTCTTCATCGAGTTGAGCTACTGCCTGTAATTCGTTTTCGTTCAGAAATGAGTCATCAGAAAGAGTATCAACCCCCTGTTCCCCTTCCTGTTTCTCATGAATTTTAAGGGGGCTCTCCTTCTCCCCCTCCTTCTTTCTCAGCAGCATTGATGCCAAGGCGGATGTAATCAAGCAATCCTGCTCATCTGTCAGCAGGACCGGCGATGCTTCCAGAGAGGTCTCAGCTGTACTTGGCGTTTCCTCCTCATCTCGACGTATCGTTCCTGACTCGCTATCAATCTCATCCAGAGGAGTCTCCTTCTGACTGAGCAGTGCTGCCACGACAGAGGGAAAAACATCATCCAATTCCTCCCAGATGTCACCAACTCTCTCACTAATGCCCTCCGGCTCCTCTGTAAATTCCAAAGAGCTTGAAACAGCGTCATCATCCTGATGGTCCGTTTCCACTGCACACACGGCACAGGTTGCCTCGTCTTTTTTCTGACTCAGCATTGATGCCACGACAGACTGCACCAGAGTGTCCTGTTCTTCTGTGAGCAACACCGGAGAATTCCTTTCCAATCCCCAATTATCAGCAAGGTCTTCCCTGCTGGATTCTAGTGGTGAAAGAGAAGATTCATCCTCCTGCTCTTCAAAAAAGGAAAAAGGCTCTCCTGATTCAGGAAGCTTCCCACTCAATATCCTCTGCGTTCCCTGGTCAAAATTCGATTCAATATTCAACTCAGTATTTAGCTCAGTATTTAGCTCAATATTCGTCTCAAGATGTTCCTCAACATCATCTACCCGAGGAAGCAGATCGTCTGCAAAAAAGAATAATTCATTTATCTGCTGATCATCAAAATAAGCGGTCAGAGCCAGGATATTGAAAACCAGACCCACCCGACCCGCTACTGGGTAGCAGCCATACACGGAAGAATGCGGAGCAGTAAAGGGCAATGCACGCTGTTCACTGACATTGAGTGATCGCTTGCCAAGTATCTCTTCAGCCAGGACCAAGACACGCAAAGTACCGTTACAGACCAGCAGCAGCTTCCAGCCTGCAACAGGACGGGATTCCCGACCGTAACATCGGGCCGGATCAAGAACCGGCAGCAGTTCTTTCCTATACAGGGTGACACCGGCAACAAGTCCCCTGGTACCTGCCAAGCGCTGACAGTGACTGAACGGGATAATGTCCGCGACTTCAAGATCTGGCAGCGCATGAACCATTTTACAGAGCGAGAACTCGACTATCTCGATCTGTTGCTTGCCAAAAACAGCCTCGAAACGCCCGTCTGCCTCCAAAATTCGCAAATTCCGAGGCAATGCCTGCGAGCATTCATCCGGCTGCTTGACAAGCATCTCTCTGAGATCAAGCACAGGAATAATCTTTCGATCATGGATTGCTACCCTTTGTTGCCAATCTGATCGGACCAACAAGGGCAAGGCAGCAAGACAGGCAGAGGAGGTAGAGGAGGTAGAGGCAGAGTCAGCAGCAGGCAGCAAGCCCTGGTCAGCATCAATAACAAAAGCAAAGCCCTGCCCTGCGATTGCGCCGATGAGCCATTTTTTTTCCTCATTTTCTGTCGCTAATGAGAGCTGTAAGTATCTGGAAATGTCAAAAACGGTGAGAACCTGCTTGTTGTGCAGGGTAATTCCTCGCACAAATTCCGGCATGAGCGGGAGCCCGGTCAGTACACCAGCGGGAACAGTCTGCTCTGCAGAGAAATAATCAGCTGAAGCGGCAAAAGATTTTTCATTGCAAGTAAAAACTCTGAGAGCGGCAAGCGAGGGAGCCCTTTCTTCTTTTTTTTCTTGAAGAACAGGCAAAGAATAATGCGGAGCTGGGGCCGTAGAGTCAGGAGCCAAAAACTGACGATGCGAAAGCTGATAATGAATGGCTCCGATATTGATCAGCGGGACAAGTTTTCCGTTAAGCTGAACACAGCTGTCTATAAAGGGGCTTTGGAGATAGGGGGGCAGAGAAAAAACAGCAGAAGAAGGAACCTGTGTCATTCCTGCCTCCTGTTCCACCACAAAACTGACAGAGACATCCTGACCAGCAGGAACAAGCACCGGATGCCTTTTGGCTCTGACCGCAGGAGCCAGTCCGATACAATACGAAAGGTCTGCTAAGCTGACCGGGTGCCCTCCCATCATGGCGATGGCGGTCGCGGCTCCGTTATTATCTGTCAGCCAGTGGATGATCTGTTCTTCATGAGAAAGAATATCCTCCTTCCAGACACCGCAACCAAACCCGGCAAGGTCAAGCAGCAGAAGCTCTCTCATAAACACTCCACCCGACGTAACACAGGATTCTCTAACTTTTTTATTTTTTATTCATCCTTCCCGCCTCTCGCCTCTCGCCTCTACGCGAGCAGGAGAAGCAGGCATAGTAGCAGCTCCTTTGCTGTCACAGGACAGTCTTCTTCTTCCCCCTTTTTTGTTCTTATCCCTATTCATAGGGACTATCCACCTCATACAATCTGCCATCGACAGTCAGGTCAAGATCCCCGTCGTCTTCAAAACGATAGCCAAAGGGAACCGAAGTGGGAATACCATAGCGGTTTAGCGTGTATTGTTTTCCCAGATAGACGATGACGACCTGATTCGGAGAGGTATATTCGGCTGAAAAAGGACGCTCAGGGCCGCAACCGGCAAGACAGATTCCTAGCCCCAGACCTAAACTTAACCTTAAACTTAACCTCAACCCTAAACCCAATGTCAGCATGTTCTTTTCCTTCATTTCATTCTGCGAAAAGAGTAAGTTGCAGTGTTATTCCATATACCCATAATATGGTCATGGAAACGTAACATATGTAGGTTACCATTTCCGATCGTCAAAATGAACTTTTTTCTCATGGCCGAATGAAAGAGGCTGAAAGAATGGGCCGAATAAGGTACAAGTTAATCTACGTTTCCGAAAGGACTTAACCTGTTTTTCTTCCCCTCTGTTATTCATCATGAAAACCGAACAAAATATAGGCACGCTGTACATTGTGGCAACACCCATTGGCAATCTTTCCGACATCAGTCAACGGATGCAGGATGTCCTTGCTTCAGTGGCTCTCCTTGCCTGCGAAGATACTCGTCATACCGGCAGACTGATGGCGCACATGGGCATCAAGGCTGATCTCACCAGTTACCACAAAGAGAATGAGCAGCAAAAAACACCCTATCTGCTCGACAAACTCTGTGAGGGTATGGATATTGCTTTGGTCTCAGATGCCGGGACTCCGGGCATCTCTGATCCGGGAGCTGTCTTGGTTCAGGGCGCACGCCAGAAGGGCATTCCTGTTGTCCCCATCCCCGGCCCTTCTGCCCTGGCAACAGCTCTTTCTGTTTCCGGCATACAGGGCTCGGGCTTTTATTTCGGCGGATTTCTGGTCTCCAAAACAGGGGAGCGAACCAAGCAGCTCCATGCGCTCAAGGCCTTCAATTGTCCCTTGGTCTTTTACGAGGCCCCCCACCGCATTCAAGCAACCTTAAAGGATTGTCTCTGTGTTTTTGGGGATCGACAGGCTCAACTGTTTCGTGAGCTGACAAAGCTCCACGAAGAGCACCTCTCGGGCCCCCTTTCCACGCTCCTAGAACTCACCAGCGGCAAGGTACGCGGTGAACTGGTCCTGATCATCAACGGTCAACCCGAATCCCATGAAGAACGACCGGAAAATCTCAATGAGTTAATCCTCTGGTACCGGGATAAGGGTCAGACCTCTCTCAAAGATGCGGTTCGGCTCATTTCCAGGGACTTGGATATCTCCCGGTCACAGGTCTATCGCCAGGCATTATCCGTATGGAAGGACTGATGGCCGTCAACCCCGTCAATCATATAAAGAAAACTTATAAAAAAACTATGAAATCTCTAGGTATATGTGCGGGTGCCTCCAGCATCTCATTAGCAGGACTTGAACAGAACACCTCAGAAAAAAAGCTTCTTTTCGCCCGATCTCGAGCCCATGACGGTAACCCGCGCAAGGTGCTGCGGGAAATGCTGGAGCAGATTGACGATCTCCAGGAATACAAAATCGCAGCCACCGGACGAAAATTCAGAAACATGCTGAATTTTTCCGGTATTGCCGAACCCGAGGCTGTGGAGCTGGCCACCGGTTTCCTCCTGCCGCCGGACCATCCCTATCGCGTCGTCATCAGTGCGGGCGGCGAGACCACGATGATTTATCATCTGGACGATGACGGCAGAGTGAACGAGATCCACACCGGCAATAAATGCGCTTCCGGGACCGGTGAATTCTTCCTCCAGCAGCTGGGTCGAATGTCCATCACTCTGGACGAGTCCGGTCAGATGGATTTACCAGAAAAACCCTATAAGGTCTCAGGGCGCTGTTCGGTCTTCTGCAAGAGTGATTGCACCCATGCCCTGAACAAGGGCATCCCCAAGGACCAGGTCGTTGCAGGTCTCTCACGGATGATGTCAGGCAAAGTCTTAGAACTGCTCAAAAAGCTACCCAAGAATGCAGTCATGCTGGTGGGTGGCTGCGTCGGCAACCAGGCCATGGTCCATTATTTACAAGAAGCCCTGCCCGATCTTTATATCCCGGAGGAGGCTGCCGCCTTTGAGGCCCTAGGGGCAGCTCTCTGGGCAATGGACAACGAAGCGCAACCCTTTACCACGCTGGATGCAATCTTTACTGATCAGCGGGCCGGACTGGCCACCCTCCCTCCCCTCTCTGAATGCCAGCACCTGGTTGATTATAAGCACCAGGAACGAGGTGTTGCCAAAGAGGGCGACAAGGTGATCCTCGGCCTAGACGTGGGATCGACCACCACCAAGGGTGTCCTGATGCGACGGAGTGATAAGGCCATTATCGCTGCCGAGTACCTGCGCACCAACGGCGACCCTATCGGGGCCTCAAAAAATGTATACAAGAGTCTGTCTGATCAAGTTACTGCACAGCTTGGTGCTCAGGATGCCAGGGTGACCATTGAAGGACTCGGCGTGACCGGCTCTGGTCGCCAGATCGCAGGCCTCCACGCTCTGACAGATGGGGTTATCAACGAGATTGTGGCCCATGCCACCGCAGCGATTCATTTTGATCCGGAGGTCGACACCATCTTCGAGATCGGCGGCCAGGATGCCAAGTATACCTACATCACCAACGGGGTACCCAGCGACTACGCCATGAACGAGGCGTGCAGCGCCGGGACCGGCTCCTTTCTCGAAGAGGCGGCCAAAGAAAGTCTGGGCCTAGCTGTGACCGAGATCGGTGACACCGCCTTTCGAGGCACGGCTCCGCCCAATTTCAGCGACCAATGCGCCGCCTTCATCGGCTCGGACATCAAACGCTCGGTCCAGGAAAATGTGCCCTTAGAAGACATCGTGGCCGGGTTGGTTTACTCCATCGGCATGAACTATAACAACCGGGTCAAAGGTAACCGACCGGTGGGCAAGAAAGTCTTTATCCAGGGCGGGGTCTGTTACAACAAGGCCGTACCAGCGGCCATGGCCGGATTAACCGGCAAGCAGGTGGTAGTGCCCTCGGAGGCCGGACTGATGGGGGCCTTTGGCGTGGCCCTTGAGGTAGAACGGCGTATGGAGCAAGGCCTGCTCACCTCACAGGACTATGATCTCCAGGAGCTGATTGCACGGGAAGTGGAATACGGCGATCCCTTTACATGCGGCGGTGGCAAGGACTGTGATCGAGGCTGCGAGATCTCCCGGATCAAGATCAAGAACAAGGTCTATCCCTTTGGCGGAATCTGTAATCGCTACGACAACCTGATTCATAACCGCAAGGTCAAAACCGAAGATTTGAACCTGGTGATCAAACGAGAGCAACGGGTCTTCCGGGATCTGGCTCCGACTGATCCTGCTGCCCCTGCTGACACCCGGCCCACAGTGGGCATGAACCGTTCTTTTCTCCTCAACACCTATTTCCCCTTTTTCAACGCCTTTTTTGCGGAACTCGGTTTTCGCCTCACCCTGCCGTCCAAGGAAGATCCCAAGGGCATGGATCAACAAGGGGCTTCTTTCTGCTATCCTGTTGAGATAGCCCATAATTACGCAGCCGCCCTGCTGGCTGAAAAACCCGACTATATCTTTATGCCCCACTTACGGGGCCTCGATATGGGCGAGCCAGACATGACCTCCTGCACCTGCGTGCTGGTTCAGGGCGAGCCCTATTATCTCCGCACGGCCTTTCCGGCTTTGGCCCCTGCTGATCGGGTGATTGCCCAGGTTATCGATTTTTCCAAGGGAAATATAGCGGACACGAAAGCCTTCCAAGAAGTGGCGCAACAACTGGGTATTGACCCGACACAGGTAATAAACAAGGTCACGGATGCCCTGAATGCCGCTGATGCAGCCCAGAAATCCTTTACTCAGGACATCCGCGAGATAGGCAGACAGGGCCTGGCCGCCATTGAGGCGGACCCGAAAAAATTCGGCACGGTTGTTTTCGGACGCCCCTATAATGCCTTTGCTTCTGTGGCGAATAAAGGAATTCCGGCAAAATTCGCCAGCCGGGACATCGCCGTGATTCCCTTTGACATGCTGCCCTATTGGGAGGAAGAACTGGCTGACGACGAAAACATGTACTGGGCAATGGGCCAGATCATCCTCAAGGGTGCCCGCTTTGTCGAGCGTCATCCCCAACTCTATGCCACCTATATCACCAACTTCTCCTGTGGGCCAGACTCCTTTCTGGTCAGTTTCTTCCGGGATATCATGGGCCGCAAGCCCTCCCTGACCTTGGAGCTGGACAGCCACACAGCTGATGCAGGCCTAGAAACCCGGATTGAGGCCTTTCTGGATATCATCCGCTATTACCGTGAGATTCAGAAAAAAACTCCTTCCGCGCAGGTTGAAGAACAGCCCTTCCGTTCCGCAGAGCTTGAGGACCAGAACGGCGTGACCGGTGTACGGACCTCGGACGCCCGCTGGGTCCCACTTGATGACCCCAAGGTCCGCCTGCTCATTCCGGCAATGAGCCGTTATGTCACCCCGCTGTTGGCCGCTGCCTTTGGTAGGATCGGCATTCAAACAGAGATCCTCCAACCGGCTGACGAGGAAATCCTCAAGTTAGGACGCGGTAACGCCTCGTGTAAAGAATGCCTGCCTCTACAAACCACCTTGGGCTCGCTACTGAACCGGGTTAAGCACCGCCGTGACGACGAGGTGCTGGTCTATTACATGGCCAGTTCCGACGGCCCCTGTCGACTCGGCCAGTACCATGTCTATACCAAGAGAGTGCTTGAACGACAGAAGATCAAGGACGTGGCTATGCTCACCCCTACTTCTATGAACGGATACTGCAATCTAGGGGATAATTTTCTCCGAGCCGCCTGGCGTGCTGTGGTTATCGGCGATCTGTTCGACGAAATGTGGTCGACCGTACTGGCCGGGGCCAAGGATCGTGAAGCCGGTTTACAGGTCTTTCATGAGGAGTTCGAGGCTATCAGGACGGTCATGCACAGACGCTGGCCCACCATTGCCTCGCAGCTCTCAAAAAGTGCTGCCCGCCTGCATCAGATTCCCCTGAAGATGGCCTATGAGCAAATCCCTAAGATCTCCCTGGTTGGCGAGATGTATGTGCGTCATGATCCGATCTCTTTGCAGAACCTGATTGAGCGCCTGGCTGATCGTGGTTTCATTGTGCGCACGGCCATGATCAGTGAGTATATCAAGTTTATTGACTGGCTGATTAAACATGATATCGAGGGCGAACGGACCAAGGGCTTTGCTATCCGGGAGCAGGTGAAGAAGTACTTTAACCATGCGATCCGCAAACGACTCGGACCTTCCGGCCTCTTTTTTTATGACGGCAATGCACCTATTGAGCCGGTCATGGAGGCGGGCGGGAAATATGTTTCGCCTTATTTCACCGTGGAAACCATTGTCACCGTGGGAGCAGCCATGCACGAGATCCTTCATCCCTCCTGCGGGATTATCTCCATTGGTCCCTTCGGTTGCATGCCCTCTCGGGTCGCGGAAGCGGTGTTGAACGAAAAATTCACCACCACGGAGAAGAAGGCTATGATGAAGGGTGCGCCTTCTCGTTGGCAGCCCATTCTGGACAAGGAGCGTAAGCTGCCTTTCATCTGCATCGAAACCGATGGAAACCCTTTTCCTCAGCTTATTGAGGCTCGGATGGAGGCTTTCTGTCTTCAGGCTGAGCGACTGAATGAGCAGATGTTGACTTGTCGCTAGGGAGTAGTAAGGCGAGGCTGCTCCGGCGGCCTCGCTCTTCGCTTCACCTTAAACAATCGATAATTTGCAACCCAGAGCCTCCACAACCTTTTTGACGGTCTCGAATTTCGGAGAACTTCCTTCTGATAACGCCTTATAGAGGTTCTGACGGCTCAGGTCGGTTTTACGGGCTATTTCAGTGATCCCCTGAGACCTAGCCACATTTCCAAGGGCCATCATAAGCTGCTCGCTGTTGCCTTCCTCAAAGGAAACCTTGAGATACTCCCGAATCATCTCCGGGCTGTCCAGATACTTGGATGCATCCCATTTTTTCGTGGTTATTTTTTTCATGATTCCTGCTCCAGTTCGGCCATAATGTCCTTGGCTTGTTTAATGTCCCTACGTTGGCTTGATTTGTCACCGCCGCACAGCAGGAAAACAATTTTATGGTTCCTGATCGTGTAGTAGGCGCGAAAACCGGGGCCGAAGAAAAAACGCAACTCAAACAGACCACCTCCCAGCCCTTTATAATCACCGAAATTACCGAGCTGAACCCTGTCGAATCGACTGATGATTCTTGCCCGGAATTTGACGTCTTTTATTTCGGCCAGCCAGCTGTCAAAGACATCGGTTGTTTCAATTTCGTATTTCATACCTCTACTGTCGCACGGAAGAGACAATCTGTCAATAATTTACAGGGACGATTCGTGAATTGCCCGTACAGGTTGCGGGAATATGCAGATTGCGGGTATGATGGGCAATACTTTCCCGGCAGCTTATCAAGGCTCGAATGGAGGCTTTTTGCCTTCAGGCGGAGCGGCTGAATGAGCAGATGTTGACTTGTGGATAGGAAGTATAAGGCGAGGCTGGCCTGTAGGCGGTCTCGCTTTTATTAGGATTCGAACCCGTGACCCCGGCCTGTAACCCCCGCCGCTGCGCCCTCCGATTTTGCTCTGTGATACCTACATGTGTACATTTTCACCTTACAACGGTGTTTGTTGTTTACTTTTTAGATTACGAATGGTTGAATC
>JBATKL010000271.1:0-2909 GCA_049669385.1 Candidatus Electrothrix sp.
GGGTAATTCACTAAGTTTACCGGAAAAGTGTTCAAAGTACCCGTTACCCATCATAACTTTGGCTCCAAACACTCCATTGGTTGTAGAACCCTCTTGCAGAGTCCGCCCGAGATATTCCTGAAAAGTAGAGATGTCCCACTGTTTTTTCCAATTCGACATATTTTCTTCCAGGAAATACTCCTCCGGCCAACCGGCAAGCTCTGTGTTCTGCAATGCTTCACAGAGCAGGGTGCTCCCTGAACGTGGCGTACAGCATATAAAATAAGAGGTATTGGGTTGTAGCAAAATGATCACCAACAATTCACAATTCGGTTTTTCGATTGAATGACGACTGCCCTGATTCTGTCGCAGCCACATACTCATCCACGACAAGTTCTGGAGAACCAATGGCGACAAGATGCCCCTGGTTTAACCAGATTACCTCGTCGCATATATCTCGCACTACCTTGTGATCGTGCGTTACAAGAACGATTGTGCAGCCTTTCTTCTTGAAATCTGTGATACTCTTAAAGCTCTTTTTCTGAAAAGACAGGTCTCCCACTGAAAGAACTTCATCAATGAGCAGCACCTCTGGTTCCACATGAATAGAAACTGAGAAAGCCAAGCGCATTTTCATGCCGCTGCTGTATGTCCTCAGAGGACTGTCAATAAACTCTTCAAGTTCCGAAAAAGCGACTATCGAGTCAAAACGTTCCTGGACCTGACGCCTTGACAGTCCGGCAATGACGGCACTGACAAAAATGTTTTCCCGCCCGGTCAGGTCGGTATGGAAACCTGGCCCAAGATCCAGGAGCCCTCCGATCTGGCCACGGATCTCCACACGTCCTTCGTCCGGCCTGCCGATCCCACCTATGAGTTGCAGCAATGTCGACTTGCCCGCCCCGTTCGGCCCAATGACTCCGACCATGCGACCATGCGGTATCGTGAAATTCAGGTTCCGTAATGCCCATAAATATTCAATCGGCCTGATACGTCGCATGCCTTTGAGTACGGCTTCCTGCAGGGTCCATGGGCGGTCGGCATGATATCTACGGTATTTTTTCCCAAGGTTTTCGACAATGATCCGGTCTTTCACTCTAGAGTTCCTCGACAAAAGTATAGCTGGCCCGAACAAAATAACCATGACCGATGATCAACAATACTGTCCCCAGGAAGGCTATCATTATGAGCGAAACAGGGTGCTGCGGCAAAATACCCTGTATGAGAATGTCCCTGTATGCATCTATCAGGTGTGCCATTGGATTAAGATTATAAAACGGTCGAAAGCGATCAGGCACAGCTTCGAGCTCGTAAAAAATAGGGGTTAGATAAAAAAGGAAGTTGAGTAATACACCCAGCATATACTGGGTATCACGAAAAGTAACGTGAAAGGCCGCAACCGCATAGGAAATGCTGAGGGTCACGAGAAATTGCAAGGCGATGATCAGGGGAAGGACGACTATCGCACCGGTAATACTACTGTCATCAATAATCAGGAATACGATGAGTACAGGCAAAGCAAGAAGAAAATGGATTAAATGGCTGAGTACCGCAACAACGGGCAGAATGGGGGAAGGAAAGCCCGGACGTCGGATAAGATCTCGGTTGGCTACAATTGAGCCTGTTGCTTGGATGAGCCCGCCATGGAACCAGTACCAGATGATCAGCCCGGAAAAAAGAAAGGAGGTGTAATGGGGAATATCGAGTTGAATGACAGAGTTGAAAACAAACAGAAGGACCAGTAACTGGGTCAGCGGGTTAACAAGGGTCCAGGCAATCCCCAGGATCGACCGCTTATAGCGGAGTTTAAGATCACGAATGATCAGCTCACGAAGCAGATCACGCAGATAAATCAACTGGTCAACATTCCGGGGAAGCCTGATGCGATTCATGCGACCCCTTTGATCGTTGCCTGCGAAAATATCCGACGCATAAAAGCTGTAAATCCCTCTCCGCTCCGCACCTCAAAACGTGGCAGCAGCAATTGTTCCGCGCCACAACATACAGTCCTTCCTTCGACCGTAACCCCAAGTTCAAAAGAGGCGTTACGGAGAATATCCAACGTCGTCTTATCATGTTCACCGTACGGGTAGGAAAAGATAGAAACAGGTCTACCAAGGACTTGTTCAAGGCACTGCCTGCTTTCCATGATCTCGTTGGTTTGGGTTTCAATGGAATGATCTGGCAGGCTCAGGTGGTGGATGGTGTGACAACCTATTGTATGACCCGGCATTGAGGCCAGCTGCTTCAGTTCCTCAACAATCATATGCCTGTGTGTCTGTCTCGGTGTCAAATCCATACCAGACCAGTCTGACAGTCTTCTGATGAGCTTTTCCCGCTTCTTGCTGGTCATCGGATAGAAAGTTTCCATCAGAGTCTTATGGGCTACCGACCTCTGCTCCTCCGCTCCGGTACGGAGAAACCACTCCTGATTACCGTAGACATCAAAGACTTCAGGAAGATCACCGCCAGTCAAAAAAATCCGCTCCAACACATCCCACCATGATTCATGTTCTGTGTCGAGTTTTTCTGTTGGCACAAAGAATGTCGCTGGAATATCAAATTCTCTCAGGATGGGAGAAACTGTTGTCAGGTTGTCGAGATACCCATCGTCAAAGGTCACTGCAACGGCCTTGGGAGGGAGTTCCCCTTTTGCCGATAATGCAGCAAAATCCTGGAGCGAAATCGGGTTGTATTTCTCCCTCAGATGTTCCATTTGGCTGCGAAATTCGTCTGGGCTGACACATAAACCATAGGCATCCGAAGCCAGATCAGCCACCCGGTGATAGAAAAGGATCGCACCGGCATTCCATACAGACGGTGCGGTGGGGATAGGTGGGCTCTTTTTTGCACAGGGCTTTACGGCACGCACGCAGATAGTTGCTGGAAAATAAGGATCCTGGGTATCAAGTTCATCTCTTGTTATACTC
>JBATKL010000272.1:0-1831 GCA_049669385.1 Candidatus Electrothrix sp.
GTGATGGAGTTTAAAATGGGCACGGCGCAAACAGCCATCGAACAGATTAAGAAAAGAAAATATCACGCACCCTATCTGATTGACAAGAGGGATGTTGTCCTGGTCGGCTTCGGGTTTGACAAGGCAGAACGAAATCTGGTCAGTTATGCGGTTGAAACAGCAGCGTAACTGACCAGAACAACAGATTTCATCTCAATGCAGAACTCCTCAAAAAAGCAGGAGAGAAAAGAATCCATGGAAAGTTCTGCCCCTCTTCGACAGTGATCTCCACACCGGAAGAGCATTGGTTGCCAGTATTTGATTCATTCACCACTGTATCCACACATGCCCCGACCCAGTATGCACCCCCGGAGGCTGGTGCGGTAACCGAGGTGCTTTGAGCGAAACGTGCTCCGGCGGCCAGAGAAGCTACTGCATCAGTAGTCAGCTCAGTATCGGAGGTGGTGATAGTTGCGTCGGTTGAGTGATAATAGCGGAGAGTGGAGCTGTTTGCCGTCGCGGTTCCCTGGTTTTTTGCCGTGGCATTGATGGTAAAAGTCTGGCCTGGTGTCAGGGTGTTGTCGTTGACAGAGGGGGAAATAACCGTCAGGTCAGGTTGAGTTGGCGCGACAACCGTAATTTGTACGCCTGTTGAGCATTGATTGTTGCTGTTTGATTCATTGGTTACCGTATCCACACATGCCCCAACCCAATACGTTCCCACTGAAGTTGGGGTGGTAACCGAAGTGCTTTGAGTGGAACTTGTTCCGGCAGCAAGCGAGGCCACGGCATTAGTGGTTAGTAGGGTATCCGAGGTACTGATGGTTGCATCGGCTGAGCGGTAATAACGGAGAGTGGAGCTGTTTGCCGTCGCGGTTCCCTGATTTTTTACCGTGGCATTAATGATGAAATTCTGGCCTAGTGTCAGGGCGCTATCGCTGACAGAGGGTGAAATAATCGTCAGATCCGGTTGGGTTGGCGTGGCAACCGTGACCTGTACCCCTGTTGAGCATTGGTTGGTTGTGTCTGATTCCCCGCTGACAACATTGACGCAGGCCCCGAACCAGTAGGTGCCCTCTATTCCGGGTGCAGTAGCAAGAGCATTCTGGGGAGACGTGGCACCTGCCGCCAGTGAGGAAATCGCATCAATCCCGATTTGCATGTCAGCTGAGGTGATTGTTGCATCAGTGGAGCGATAATAGAGCAGAGTTACGAGATTGGCAGCTCCTGTTCCCTGGTTTTTCACGGTTGCATACACTGTAAATGATTGACCGGGCGTCAGGGTGTTGTCGCTCACGGAAGATGAAGCCACGATCAAATCTGGATCGGAGCTGGTGTTGACAGACATTCTGTACATACCGCCGTTACCATATTCTCCAAATCCTGTGAACCAGTTGGTGTCAGGGGAAACCGCATCAATGGTCAGATAATAGGTTCCCGGAGCTAAGTTACCGTCGTAGACAAAAGTGTTGGTGTTCGGTGCCAGCGGTGCATTGTCACTGGAACGGATGCTGGCAATGACTGATCCTCCGGCGTTTTTCAGAGTAACGTTCATGGCCAGATTCGCGGCCCGGCTTTCTCCCTCATCACCCAGTAATGGAAGAACCTCTATATGAGAAGACCCAGACGCATAAAAAGAATAGACATCAATATCAAAAAAAACACCATCTGGTGTGATTTGTCCTTCCTGGTTTGTGACCGGTAGGGTCAGGGCGGTGGCAGATGCATTGGAGTTGCCAGCCTCGTCTGCAACGGAACCTAAAACCCCCTTTATGAGACTCAGATCATCCTCCTGCTCATTGGCATTAGAATACTCTCCCTTGGACCACTGCACATAGGCCTTATTGAACGG
>JBATKL010000273.1:0-2693 GCA_049669385.1 Candidatus Electrothrix sp.
ACCTTAGCCTCATTTTTAGCCCAGCAGCTCAAGCAGCTCTTCACCGATCTGGACGACACTTCCGGCCCCAAGGGTCAACACCAAGTCTCCTTCCAGGATGAAATCAAGCAGTCCATGAGGCAGCGTGGACAGATCCGCATGATAAAAGGCATTCCTCTGGCCGTGCCGCTTTATGGCATCAAGCAGGGTCTCGCTGTTCACCCCTTCAAGAGGCTCTTCACCGGCTGCATAGATATCGGTTAAAATAAGAACATCTGCCCGATAAAACGCCGTTGCAAACTCTTCAAAAAGCCCCTGGGTACGAGTATAGCGATGGGGCTGAAAAACCACAACAAGACGCCGATCCGGCCAGCCGTCTCGGACAGCATCCAGCGTTGCTCGAATCTCCGTGGGATGATGACCGTAATCATCAATCACCAGAATCCCCTGTTTTTCACCTTTAACCTCCAGCCGTCGCTGCACCCCCTCAAAACGCTCAATCGCATAGGCAATCAAGGGAAATTCTATTTCCAGTTCAAGAGCAACAGCTATTGCAGCCAAGGTATTATACACGGTATGGCGGCCCGGACTGTTTCGCCGAACTCTCCCCAACTCCTTTCCCTGATATACAACCGAAAATTCATTAATACATCCTTGAACGGAAATCTTCGTCGCCTGAAGATCAGCCTGTTCGCTCAGACCGTAGGTAATTTTTCTCCGTTCAATCTGGGGCAGCAAGCTTGCAAGGTTTTGATCATCAAGGCAAACAACTGCAACTCCATAAAAGGGTATTTTGTTCACAAATTCAAGGAATGTTTCCTTGATATGATCCAAATCTCGATAATAATCCAAATGCTCCAGATCAATATTGGTGATCACCTCGATAACTGGAGAGAGCTTAAGAAAGGAACCGTCACTCTCATCAGCCTCAGCCACCAGGAACTCGCCTTCACCAAGCTGAGCATTACTTCCGCCAAAGCAGTCCACCTTACCACCCACCACCACAGTGGGATCCAGTCCAGCCTCATCAAGAATCGATGCAACCAAGGAAGAGGTAGACGTCTTGCCGTGACTTCCGGCGATGGCAATGCCGAATTTCTTTAACCGCATCAACTCGGCAAGCATCTCGGCCCGCTGAATCACCGGGATCTGTTCGTCCCGCGCCGCCATGACTTCCGGATTATCCTCAGCAACAGCGGTTGAAACCACCACGACATCTGCTCCAGACACCCTATTTGCCTGGTGTCCTTCATACACGATTCCTCCGGCCAATTCAAGGCGACGGGTAATATCTGTTTTTCGCAGGTCCGAGCCACTGACCTTATAACCCAAATGCAGGAGAAGCTCGGCAATTCCAGACATACCGATACCACCTATTCCGACAAAATGGATATGCTTCTGTTCTTTTCTTTTATACATCCGATCTTGCTCAGCAGAGTGCCCTCTGCGCAGTTCAGTCTTTTTTTAACAGCAGGAAAAAATCCGCCCGACGGGGTAAAAACCTCCATCGGTAGCGCATCTCCGCTCCTTTAATGAGTTTAATTACGGCTTAGTTTCGATGAGGTCCATACAACTGTCCAGGATTCGTTGGGTGGCCTCAGGTTGCCCCATATTCTTCATGGCACGAGCCATTTTTTTCAGCTTATCAATATCACCCAATAATTGCGAAAGAATTTTACCAAGTAGCTCCGCATCCAATGCCGACTCCCGATACATCACAGCACCGCCTTCGGCAACATAGTACTCGGCATTCTTTGCCTGATGATCATCCGCCGCATAGGGATACGGGATCAGCACAGCTGGCAGGCCCATAACAGACAGCTCTGCCAAGGAGGTTGCTCCTGCCCTGGCAAGAACCAGATCTGTTTGACTATACAGGGATGCCATATCCGTAAAAAAGGCCTTGACCTCGGCCTTGACTCCGGCTGCTGCGTACCCGTCTCTGACTTTTTTTTCATCTGCTGTGCCGGTTTGATGAATCAGCTGTACCGTCTTTTTTTGCTGCTCATCAAGCTGGGCCGCCACGTCAAGCATCAGCATATTGATGCGATGGGCTCCGAGACTGCCGCCCATGACCAGCAGGGTCAGAGGGCTGCCCACCTCCTGCTGCCTGCGTTCCGCTGCTGCCAAGATTTCCTGACGAACCGGGTTGCCTGCAACGACGGTTTTCTGTTCCGGGAAAGGATATTCTCCGGGAATAGAAACAAAGATTCTGCTGACAAAATGAGAAATCATCCTGTTAGCCAGCCCCGGTATGGAATTCTGCTCATGGATACAGGTGGGCACAGAACATAACCGGGCCGCCAACAGCACCGGCCCAGTGACATAACCGCCCACCCCGAAAACTAGATCCGGCTGAAAGCGTTTTATTATCTTCCATGATTCCAAGACCGCTACAGGCAGACTGAGCAAACTCTTGATGCGATGCTTCAGGCCCATGCCCTTCAGCCCCATACAGGCGATGGATTCCTGTTGAAAATCAAACCCGGCCAGCGTCTTTTTGTCAAGTTGCCGCTGTGTTCCAATAAACATTATTTCGCAGCCGGGATATTTCTGCTGCAATGCGGTTGCTAAGGCTATGCCGGGAAAAAGATGGCCGCCAGTGCCGCCGCCGGTGATTATTATACGCATAAAGTGTATCTCAAAATATTACAAAAAACATCAAGATGAATGTCACTTCCCCAAGCGTTCAAAACATGTTAACCACTCGTTGA
>JBATKL010000274.1:0-2956 GCA_049669385.1 Candidatus Electrothrix sp.
TCAGGCACGAGATGTGGAAGACGTCGTAGCGGAGATTGGAGCAATCGACTGCCCGGTTATCTGGCTGATTGATGATACCTTTCTCCTGGACATGCAGCGCCTCCAACGCTTTGCTGCTGAACTCACGCGGCAGCAAATCAAACGAAAATTTATCATTTACGGGCGTGCCGATTTTATCAGCGAACATCCTGATGTTCTGCCCCTGTTGCGGGAGATGGGCGTTATTGAAGTTATTGTCGGCTTGGAAGCTATTGACGACAAAGGTCTGCGAGGGTTTAATAAGCAGGTTAATGCGGAGCAAAATCGCCATTGCGCGAGCCTGCTCAGGCAGTATGATATCGGCTGCGTGGGGCTCTTTATCATGGATCAGCAGGCAACAGCAGCGGATTTTCGCAGACTGGATCGCTGGATCAAAGAGGTTGAGCTGACCACCTACACGATTTCCGTGTTCAGTCCCTTTCCCGGCACAGAGGAGTATCCTGCCCTGGCTGAGCAGCTACTCACCACCGATTGCCGAAAATGGGATCTCCTGCACCTGGTCCTGGCACCGCTCCATCTCAGTCGTTTGGGCTTTATGGGGAGAATCTGGTGGCTGCACAGTAAGCTGCTTTGGCGTAACCGCAAACTGGGTCGGCATCTGCTGACCACTGCATTGAAATTTTGGAAACAATCATAAATGATGAAGAGACAAGGTATTTGGGATTTCTGGGCAAAATATTATGATCGCCTCTGGCTGCAACGGGTCTCTCTTCAACCCACTCGGGCCTTGGTCTGTGAAAAAATCATGGCGCTTATGACGCTTGAGGGGAACCAAGATACAGCTCAGACAGCTCAGCAAACGTCTCGGCTGAATATTCTCGACATGGGCTGCGGTACCGGCCAGTTATACGGGGATCTACTCCAGGCCTTAGGGAAGAAGCAATTTCACTACCTCGGGATTGATCCCTCTGGGGCCATGCTAGAACAGGCTGTAGATAAATTCCCTGAAGCAGCGTTTTTTCGAAGTGATGTCATGGACGCAAAACCGGATACAGAACCCAATCAAAGGCCTTTTGACGTGATTGTGTGCAGTCATTCTTTCCCGTATTATGCTGATGGAGAAGCAGCCCTGCGCAACATGGCGGCTATGCTCAGACCGGGCGGGCAATTGCTGCTGTCCCAAGCCTGCACAAACAGCGTTTATGATGCCGCCATCCTCAAGCTGACCGGGTTGACCACGTCAAAGGCTGTTTACCGCTCCTCTCAACAGATGACAGCGCTTGGCAGCTCCTTGTTTCGCGAGCTGAAGACCTTTCGGATTTCTGAAAAGTTTTTTGTTCCTTCGTTATGGTTTTTCCAGTGGGTAAAGTAAAATGAAAATATGGGTAGATGCTGACGCATGTCCAGTCGTTATTAAAGAAATTTTGTATAAAGCAGCAGAACGGACACGGCTACAATTGATTTTGGTCGCTAATACCCGTTTTCAGGTACCTAAATCTTCATTGATCACTTTTATCCATGTTCACCAAGGTCCGGATGTAGCTGATGATGAAATCGTCAAAAAAGCTGAACCTGAAGATCTTGTCATCACAGCTGATATCCCGTTAGCTGCTCGAATTGTGGAAAAAGGAGCCCTTGCACTCAATCCAAGGGGTGAGCTGTATACAGAAGAAAATATAAAAGAAAGGTTAAGCACGAGAGATTTTCTGGATAGTCTGCGAGCAAACGGGGTAGAAACCGGTGGCCCGTCAGCTTTAAACGCACATGACAAACAAGCTTTTGCAAATAGTTTGGACCGAATATTAACAAAATATAAAAACAAGGCATAAGCAACGAGCAGTGAGATCACCATGCATCCGCCCAGCTGGCACGCGTTGACAAACACCTATCAATTTGTTATCTCTTTTTTTAGAATATTTTCTCTCTTCTGCATTCTTCCGCATAATGGCGACCTCCTATGATCCACCGCAAACAGACGAAAAAAATTTATATCGGTGACACACCGGTGGGCGGTGCTGCCCCTATCACGGTGCAGTCCATGACCAACACTGATACCCGCGATGCGGCTGCCACCGTGCGCCAAATCAAGGAGTTGGAAGAGGCTGGCTGCGAGATCATTCGGGTGGCCGTGCCGGATATGGAAGCTGCTCAGGCGATTCGGAGCATCCGGGAGCAGATCACCATTCCTCTGATTGCGGATATTCATTTTGATTCCCGCTTGGCTGTGGCGTCTCTGGAGCACGGGGCTCAGGCCATTCGCATCAATCCGGGTAATCTCGGCGGGCCGGAGAAACTGGCTCGGGTGGTGGATGCGGCCAAGAGGCACAAGGCTCCCATCCGAGTGGGCGTTAATTCTGGGTCCATTGAAAAAGATCTGCTGGCAAAATACGGCTACCCAACCCCGGAAAATTGCCAGGCCCTTATTGAAAGCGCTTTAACTAAGGTAGCAGCCATAGAAAAATTGGGTTTTGAGGAGATCAAGATCTCCATCAAATCTTCGGATACCCTGACTACGGTGGCGGGGTATCGTGAGTTGTCCCGGCGTACCGATTATCCCCTCCATATCGGGGTAACCGAGGCAGGTGGCCTGATTGCCGGGACAGTAAAATCCAGTGTGGCCCTGGGCATTCTCCTTTTTGAGGGCATCGGCGATACCTTCCGCATCTCCCTGACCCGCGATCCGGTGGAAGAGATACGGGTGGGTTTTGAATTACTTCGCTCTCTGCGTATCCGGGAACGTGGGCCAGAGCTGATCTCCTGCCCCACCTGCGGGCGCACTCGGATTGATCTTTTTTCCTTGGCAGAGGAAGTGGAGCGAGTTCTCCAGACCATGCAGTCGAACCTGAAGGTCGCGGTCATGGGTTGCGTGGTGAACGGGCCGGGTGAGGCTAAAGAGGCGGATATCGGTGTTGCTGGGGGACACGGAACCGGGATTATCTTTAAGAAAGGGGTGGTGTTCAAAAAGCTGCCTGAGGCA
>JBATKL010000275.1:0-2533 GCA_049669385.1 Candidatus Electrothrix sp.
TTGCCGCCGATACCGGAAAAAGAGAGGTCGGGCTGCATCGCCTGCATGGCTTCAACCAGTCGGGCTCCGTGCATATCGCCGGAGGCCTCTCCGGCGACAATCATAATGTGGGTGGTCATATTGTTCCAGATGGTTGCGTAGAAAAACTGTCAGTTTTGAACCGAGATACAATACCTGATTATCGGGCCGGAGCAAAGCGTTCTCCGAAATTATGACCGGGGTAATCCTGCTCCTTCAGGTTGTATCCTTTGGAAGATGCTTCGATGTCGAACAGTTATCTGAAGTGACGGGCCTTGCATTGCTGCTGCATTTTTCTTGCGCGTGTAAATGGTTGACGGGTACCGACCATCTTTGTTATAGCAGAAGCAGGATAGCTCTTATCATCTTTTATTATTTAAGGCATTTTTACCTCCTCAGAAAAAACACATGACCCCACGCGCGAAAACCATTGCCGAAGCCTATCGGGCCTGCAACCCGGATCAGCCCTTGCCACCCGACGACGAACGCTATGTTGATCTGACAGAAAACCGAGGCGTGAAGCAGATTGCCAAGACCGTCACCAGGCGCATCAAACGCAGCGAAGCGGATGCCCGCATCAAACTGCTCTTCACCGGCCATCGCGGTTCCGGCAAGACCACCGAGCTGCTCCGTCTGCAAAAGGAGCTGGAGGAGAACTCATTCTTCACCATCTACCTGGATGTTGAGGAGATGCTTGATCTGGGATCGCTCAGTTATCTTGATGTGCTGGTGGCAATGGTCAAGGAGGTGGAGGCGGAGCTTGCTCGCAAGGAGATGCCCCTGTCGGCAGAGTTGCTGAACAGCATTGCTCAATGGTTCAACGAGCGCATTATCGAAGAGACCAAGAGCCGGGAGATGACAGGCGGTATCTGCACCGAGGCCAAAGCAGGCTGCGAGATCCCCCTCTTTGCCAAGTTCTTTGCCGGCATCACGGCCAGCGTCAAGGCGGGCAGCAGTCAGAGGGAGACCGTCAGGACAGTCCTGAAGCGGGAGCTGAACGTGTTTATGGACAGGCTCAACCTCCTGATTGACACGGCCCGCGAGAAGGTGCAGGCCAACGGCTTCCAGGATATCATCCTGATTGTGGACGGCATGGAGAAGATGCACTACGAGCTGAACAGTGAGGGGGTGTCCACGCATACGGATCTCTTTATCCGCCATGCTGAGCAGCTCCGTGCGCCGCAATGTCACATCATCTATACGGTACCGGTTTCGTTGGCCTATGACCAGAACCTGGGGGCAGACTTTGACGACATCCACGTCCTGCCCATGGTCAGAACCGATACCGACGGCATTGCCAAGCTAATTGAGCTGGTCGAACGGCGGGTGGACACGCAGCAGGTCTTTAGCGAGCCGGAGCAGCTGACACGCCTTGTCCGGGCCAGCGGCGGCGTGGTGCGCGACCTGATGCGCTTGGTGCGCATGTCCACGGACACCGATGCAGACACCATCATTGCTGCTGATGTGGACTACGCCCTCAAAACCCTGCGCAACGAGTATGACCGCCTCATCCACAGCGACGACATCCCCATCTTCCGCCGCATCCAGCAAGAACGGCGCATTCAAGGCGGGGACGAGGAGGCAGGCCGCCTGCTCAATCTGCGCTTGGTTCTGGAATATCATAACGGTGCCCGCTCGGCTGCCCTCCATCCAGCAGCTGCGGAGATCCCCTGGGTCAAGAAAGCACTGGCCGATGCTGTTGATAAGACCGATGATGGAGCCTGAAAGCAGCGAAGCCGTCATCAAGCGCATCTGTCGCGCCCTGAAACGGGCAGACGGCTTTGCCCTCTCCTTTGTCCTGGTCAACCTCCCCTCAGCACGCAGGGCCATCGCCCTTCAGGTACAGGAACAGCTGGGGCGGCCTGTCATCAAGCTGGATGTCCCACCAGAGGGCTTCGGCGACACCACTCTGGACGGCTGGCTCCTGCCTAAGCTGGAAGAACTGGAGAAACTGGAAGGCGTGACAGCAGAGAGTCCCATCTTCCTGCACGGCCTGGACCGCGTCATGCCCGGCGGGCAGGTCGCCCTGCGCCGCTTCCTCCAGCAGCTCAACTGGCGACGTTCTGCGCTGGCTGCTGTGGGGCGACCCTTGATCATCTGGCTGCCGCGCCACGCCCTGGACAACATGGCCGAGTACGCGCCGGACCTCTATGACTGGTACAGCAATGTCTATGAGTTTGCCTCGCCAAAGGAGGAGGCCGAAGAGCTACGCAGCGGCTTTATCACCGAATTCGACACAGTAGTGCATCCGGCTGAACGCCAGAGCAAGGCGGAAAAGGAGCAATGGCTGCACACCTTGACCTCGTTGTTGGATGAGCACCCTAAACGCAATGCCTACCGCGCCAAGCTGCTCAATGATGCAGGAGAGTTGCATTACGCCTCCGGCAACCTGGAGGATGCGCTGGAGCTGTTCCGGCAGTCGCTTGCCATCTGTCAAGAGATTGACGACAAGAAAGGAGAGAGCGCAACTTTAGGCAATCTTGGCAATCTTGCCTATGCTAAAGGAGACTATGAG
>JBATKL010000276.1:0-4530 GCA_049669385.1 Candidatus Electrothrix sp.
CCATACGATAGTGATTGAAAAAACCCGCCTTTTGCAAACGGCATCAAATTCACGAAAATCACCACTGCCCCACGGAATTCTATGCGTATCTTTCAGCTCTCTTGTGTTGTTTTGATGACTCTTTTTCTCTCCTCACCTTCGCTACTCCATTGTGCTGAAGAAGCTCCTGCTTCGGATGCCCCGGAGCCCCTAGAGCTCTTACGCCAGGATATCCATATTGCCTTTGATCTTGCATCCTCGCTGATGCAGGGAAAGGCCACTCTCGTCCTACCTCCGGAGAGAGGCTTGGAACTCTCATTGAACGAGCTGGAACACGTACGAATAGAAATCACAGAAACCGGGCAAGAAATCGCTCCGAACAGCGACCATACCCTGACTCTGGACCCGGCAACGCAGGAGCGCACCCTTTCCTTGAGTTGGCAGATAACAGCTCCGCCACCGGGCAACGACACAGGTAATCTGATCACCCCGCAAGGCATCACCCTGACCGGCTCCTGGCATCCGACAGCGGATGAGAGCATGATTTTCTCCCTCAATGCAAAGCTGCCACCTGACTTTTCCGGGGTGACCGAGGCTGACGAGATAGCAATTACAACAGAGGGCGAGCAAAACATCCTCAAGGCGACAGCTCCCCAGCCCCTGCGTGCCATCAACTTTGCGGCTGGTCCGTACACGGTTCTCTCACGCCAGCTCAATAACCTGACGCTCTATAGCTATTTCTTTGCAGAAGATGAAGAACTCGCTCCGGCCTATCTGGAACGGGCTGTGGAATACATCAAGCGCTATGAAGCGCTGATCGGCCCCTTTCCCTATAAGCGATATGCCATTGTCGAGAATCGGCTGCCCACCGGCTACGGCATGCCGAGCTTCACCCTGTTGGGACAAACGGTCGTTCGACTGCCCTTTATCAAGGATATTTCCCTGGGACATGAGGTCCTTCATTCTTGGTTTGGCAATGCGATTAATGCGATTGATCATGATGCGGGCGGGAACTGGTGCGAAGGCCTGACCACCCTGCTGGCGGATCAAACCTATGCCGAAGAACAGGGAACCGGCACTGCCTATCGTAAGAATCAGTTTCTCCGCTATCAGGCCTATATCGAACAGGACAATGATGTTGCTGTGTTAGATTTCCAACACGGCGGCGATTCCCAGCCCATGGCTCAAAAAATGCGGGTCATTGGCTACGATAAAGTGAGCATGTTCTTTCATACCCTGCGCCAGGAAATCGGCGATGAGCATTTTTTTGCCGCGCTTCGCCAATTATACCAAGATAAGAAATATTCCGACGCCAACTGGTCCGATCTCGAGAACACCTTTGCCGCAACCTCAGGCAGAGATCTCTCCCAACTTTTCAACCAATGGCTCTCTCGCACAGATATTCCCTCCTTTACTGTGGAACAGGTTGGGATGGAGCAAAAAGGGGGCAGCTCTCAGATTTCCTTTCATATCGTCCAGCAAACCAAGAAGCCCTACTCTTTCCGCCTGCCAGTCGCCGTCAAAACACGACAGAAAACGATCCGCGAGACCATCATAATCGACTCGGCAGATCAGGAGGTGACGGTCACGGTGCCCAGCCTTCCCATAGAGCTGGTCATTGACCCGGAATATGATCTAATGCGGGTATTAGATCCCAAAGAGCGCCCTCCTATCTGGATGCAATTCATGGGGGCGAAACAGAAGATAGCAGTTCTGCCGGATAACGAGGCCGACCGGTCCTTTTACCTTCCTCTGACGGCGGAGCTTGAGCACTGGGGCTGTCGCATCGTCAAAGCCGAGGAGCTGAACAACAGTGAACTGTCGCAGGGGAGTTTTCTCTTCCTTGGCAGCTCTTCGCACAGCCGAGCACTCTTTGGGACAACAAAGGCTGAAGAAACCGGTTTCAGGCTTGATGTACGTAAAAATCCCCTGAATCAGGATCAAACCATGGTGCTGTTTTCCTCGGCATCTTTAGAAGAAAGCCTGAACGCATTTCCCAAACTCAAGCATTACGGGAAATACTCCCGTCTTCTCTTGCACAAGGGCAACATCAAGAAAAAAGAGATCGCTCCGGCTGACAACGGCATCCGCCTCCCCCTGCTCAAGCCTGCTGTCGGTCTTCCTGTCCCGCAGGTTCAAGAATTCTCCACCATTCTTAAGGATATCTCCCAAAGTAAAATCATCTACGTGGGAGAAACCCATACGGATTACGGGGCCCATCTTCTCCAACTACAAGTTATCCAGGCATTATGGGAACAGCTGAAGCAAGAGGAAAAAAGTGAGGGCCTCGTTATCGGGATGGAAATGTTCCCTCGCTCCTCCCAACATGCTCTGGACGGCTACATTAATGGGAGTATCTCCACGGAACATGACTTTCTCCGCCTCTCTGCTTATTATGAGGTCTGGGGTTATGATTACCGTATGTACCGGGATATTATCAACTATGCTAAGGCGCATCGCATCCCTATCATCGCCCTGAATCTCAATAAAGAAATTGTCAGCAAGGTGTTCAAAACAGGATCAACCGATGAACTGACACCGGAGCAACGTACCGAAGCAGCACCGGACCGGGCCTTGGATCTTGACGGGTATCGCGAGCGTCTTACGCAAATCCATGCCCTCCATAAGGAGCCAGAGAAAAGCGACAGTTTCGGGGGATTCCTCCAGGCCCAGGCCATGTGGGATGAAACTATGGCAGAATCCATTGCCGAGTATCTCCAGGCCCATCCTGAAAAAAAGATGGTGGTTCTGGCCGGGACAGGCCATGTGTACAAGGACAGTGCCATGCCACCGAGGGTGGCCCGCCGAGTGCATGGACGTCAGTCCGTACTCATTGCCAATAATAGTCAGGTGACCGGAGTGGAAAAGGGCTGGCAGGCCGATTACCTGATGTTTACCGAGGATGTTGCGTTGCCGCCTGCTGGGAAGATCGGGGTGATTCTCATGGAGGAGGAAAAGACCGAAAATCGGCCCTCAAGGGTGGCGATTCTCGACATCATCCCCTTGGGTAAAGCCGATGAGGCTGGCTTGCAAAAAGGCGATGTTATCCTTGCTGTGGACAATGCTCAGGTAGCGACCATTGGTGAGCTGAAGACAGCGCTTCTTGATAAAAAGCCTGAAGAGATGGTTCAGCTGAATATCGTCAGAAAGGATACGATGCTGAACATCAAGGTGGAGTTGTCTGACATGGAAAAGGCCGCTATGATGCCGCCGGGGCATCCGAAAAAGTAGCGGGGGTTGTAACGGATGGTTAATACGGTATCCAGACGTCCCGGCATGTGTCTTTACTCAGAGCAATAAAAACAACACTGGCATCAGCCATCCGCGACTCTTGCTTTCCCGCTCCAGAAGGATGGTGTTCAAGACGCTCCAAAGCTCGGTCGTTTTGGGAATAGCGTCCTGTTTATAATACCACCAGAAATAGCCGCCCACATAATAGTCCCCCTTGATATCCAGAGAATAATAGCGCTGCATATATTCGGCTTTTTTATCCGCATCCTTTGTGCCGACTTCACCGAAACCAAGCTTTGCCTTTGGAAAGATGACATGCAGGGCATCAAAGACCACCTGCCATTCTTCCTGAGTATAAATTTTATCTCCGCAATCATCCTCATAATAACTAAAAAAGACGTAATCGAGTCCGTTCCGCATCTCTTCTGAGAGATTGGCCTGTTGGACCCAGGTAAACATTTCATTGTTCTCGTTCTTGTAACAGCCCTTATTGTAGTAGAGGTTCAGGGCTGCAAGTCGCTCTTTTTTATCTTTAACAGCATCATAGGCACCCTCTATCTTGGCTATAACATCGGCTGGCTCGCCAAGCCAATCACCATTGACCTCATTGCCTATTTCCCAGATATCAACAAGATTATCAAAGCGATTCAGGTATTCGTTGGTTCGCTCAATATACTCTTCCACGCTGTAATTTTTAACAAAGAAACTGTCCAGTATTTCACCCATCACAAAGGCTGCTGAGGCAACATTTTCCAGTGGTTGCTGGTAATCAGAGGGATCCCAACACTCGTCGCAGGCAGCGACGCATTTATCCACGGGATACATACACTCGTCAAAAACAAAACGCACGGTGGGCTTTACAGCATGACCGGTCAGAGCATCCTTTATTGCATTCTTCTCCGAATCGTTGCCGTACCACGGATCATCAATGGTGACACCAAAGATAAATTCCGACCCGGCAACCGCCTCTTCTGCTTGCAGACAGGACAGGATCAGAAAGAGGATAGCCGCCGGGATAAAGATATACCGCCGTCTGAGACCGCGTTTGTTTACATGCCTGTTTATACTATAAGATAATATTGATCTGTACATAGGATTTCCTCCTAACAGTGAGTTTTCTGTTCCGACTGCATCCATACTCAAATGAAATAATATGAACAAGCCCTGCTCACAGTCTATGGTAAGTTTTTTTCACAGTCAAGCCGTTGACCGGCAAGACCGCCCCGCTCCCTTGCCTGTTATGCAATTTCCTTGTTCGACAGCACAGAGAAACCCTGCTATATAGATTCATGCTTGGAGGGCACAGAAGGCATTGAGGGG